>JBCBCD010000140.1:4360-10839 GCA_038530915.1 Bacteroidota bacterium | reverse complement strand
TCTAAGGAGTACTTCGATAATTTCCGGCATTACAGGCAGTAACCCAACGAATATTTCAAATCTGTTATCTACTAGTTTAGTACCCCCTAGTTGATACACGCACAGTCCATGATCCTGAAATCGCTTTATTCTACTCATATCGTCGAAAATGAGATAACTACTGATCGAGTATCTTAATCCAAATTCAAATATGGCTACAAGTGTTAGTAGAGTATTTTCGTCAGATGGATGCCTTAAAGTAAGCCTTGTACAATCCCAAATCAAGTCAGATTTAGGTATATCAATATATTCAAATAATTCATAAAAAGCATCTGTAGATACAGTGGGATATTTTGTTGAAATCAACCTTGCCGCTGCCAACACATTGTTATAAAGGTCTGTTCCAATCAAATAAAAGGCATTTTCATGGTCATACTCATCCATTTCCTTCCCATCTTTCACTGTAATTCCTTTGCTCCATTGTCCCTCTACTACATTTTTTTGATATCTGAGTCGGAACATTTCATCAAGCAAATGATTCGCTTTAGTGCAGCCATATTTTACCAGATGAAAATGAGCTATTGAACTCATACCTTATCCTTTTCATACAAATGGGTAATTATAATATGAGACCATTTGAATCAAACTAAATAGGGTCTCACGTTTACTTTATTTTAGTAGTTGTTTAAAGTTTTCTCACTTACCCTCGCTGACAGCAGTAAACTTTAAACAACTACTTAGCGGCTAACACAAGGTTGTATGAATGGTTTAAGTATTTCGGTATGAAATTTTGCTTTCGGCTCAATTCACAAAAGAATTACCTAATTACAAATAAAGTTAGAGATACCTTCTACCCTTTCGTAAAACAATTCTTAATTCCAGATGTAAAGTTTCTTTTTCCTGTAATTGATAGAAAATTTATTGAGCTTAAACATGATTGGAAATCCGGCAATCCCATTGGCTCTAATTCTTGAGTCCAATTCAACTAAGGCATATTCCTGATCTTCTAATGAAATACTCTCCATATATACAGCTGACACTTCAATTACATCTACGAAATTTGGCTTTTGGTTAATCCCAATAAGAAATAGCTCGTCTGTGATTAAATGCTCACTGCTTCGTAATTCTTTGTCCAGCATATTGTGCTTTGACGCCGTATCGAAAATTAATTCAGTCTCATCACCATCCAATTCAAATTGAATGATTAATTGATGTTCAACTAAATCAAAAGGAATGGATTGATGTTCGTCACGCTCCACAATAGATTTATTGTCTAATTGACTAATTGTTTGATCCTCAAAGTCAACAACCAATTCCATTTTTTTAAGGATGTCAAACCCTATTAATCCAAGAATTGGTTTGCCAATCGCTTTCTCTAAGTGGTTCATACTTATAATAGGCGCATAGAAACTTCTCCTCTTATAGCATTCCCATTTAAAAGATTTAACATGTTTTGTTTGATAAGCCGTCCTCCCTCCTATCCCATAACACTCATTATCAGTAGATTGTGATTGAAAATGCTTTTTGTTTAATACTAAATTTGGTGAACCTGTATCTATGATGAACCAACCGGATTGTTGATCCACTTCGGCCTCTACCAGAATCATGTTATTGGTTAATTCAAAGATTTGGCTACAGTTTGAACTTAATTGTGTGGCGGTAAAAAGGGCTAAGAACATTAATTTCCATTTCATAATCTTAGGGTTTTGTGCGATTTACAATAATGTACTTAAATTTACATTTAGTTAATATTAAATTAACACAAAGTAGCGCCCTTTTTATGTGAAAGTCAAGCAAATCACTATTAAATGTTTACAAATAAGAAACCGAATTGTAAAATTTAGAAATTGTTTCTATCTAAAACATACTTTCTTACGATTTGTGGCAAGTTAATCCACCCTGGAATAGTTTCGTATTGTTCAACAAATTGAAAGCCCAATTTTGGGAGCGTTTTATTGGGTGCAGGATTTAAGGCATAAGGCTCACAATAGAGCTTCTGGAGTTTAAACGTTTCAAAAAATAGGGGCAAACTCATCTTAACCAATTGTGTGCCCTCTCCCCTCTTTCTGAGCTCAGGTTTCCAAAGATGCAGATGCATATGTGCTTGTTTACCATATTTGATCAAATTGATATTACAATGTCCAACTGCTTCGTCATAGGCCTGTTAAGTTTGAGTACCAACCGCCCACAAATTTCCAAGTACATCCTTAAACATACCTCTTACATCTGGATCATCTCCTTCTCTTTCCGGAGCTTTTACAGGCTCACAACCTTGTTCAATAGCTTTATTATAAGTTGCATATACATCAGGCACATAGACATGCAACATATAGGGCATAGCCTCAAAGTGCTCTGTAGCATCTGATAGCATCACTATAGAATCATCTATCTTCAATTCTATATGTCCTATTGTACCATCAGGTTTGTCATAACGTCTGGTTTCTTCAGCATTAAAAACTGCTTTAAGCAAATTGACCAATTTTTGAGCGCCATCTACGACCAAGTAAGGAGAAATAGAATTATAGCCTTCGGGTTTATAACTCATAGTTATTAGTATTTTTCCTCATTTTACAAAAAAAGACAGACCGGATCAAGCTCCGATCTGTCCAATACTAGCTTTCATTTGTTTAACCCGAGCTCCTTAAACTCTTGATTAATCTGTTAAATACTTCTTTTAATTACTACTATCATTATTCTTCATCGCGACACTGCTGTGCAGCACGGCGGAAATCCTGAGCATTTTTTAACTCAACCTGTGTTCCATCTTCGAATTCTACTGTGTAAGGGAAAGCTAATTTAGGACGCACTCGAGATCTTGGGTTTCTATCTATCCATAGATTGATTGCAGCCAAATACTCTCTTCGACTATTTACGGTTATCTCTCTGCCATTTGGGAATTTTACTGTTGCAGGAAAGACTACTGAGAAGCACTTTTTGTCTGCTCTGTATTCGCGACATCGTTGTACTACTGCTCTTAATTCTTCTGCATTGTTGATGGTGATCACCGTTTCATCATTTAAGGAAATGGAATATGGAAACTTGATGCTGATTCTGTCTGCACCTCTTCCATTTTCTTTCAACCATTCATGGATGGCCATCCTCATAGCTTTAGAAGAATCTACTTCTAATTCAGTGGAATCTGGGAATACAATGGTCAATGGATATACCAAGTCATAACAGCGTACCTTTCTGAATGGGAATCTGAATCTATCGTTACAACGGTTGATAATAGACGCAAAATCCATCAAATCTTCGATTACTAAAATTTCTCCATCAGGTAATTCTACCTCATAAGGGAATACAATAGTTGGTCTTTCGGTAGCTTCAGGATTAGCTTCTCTCCATTCTTTTATCAAAGCTCTGAATGCACGGTAGCTTTCAGCTTCTACTTGTGTACCATCAGGATATTCAACTGTGATTGGAAATAACAAGTTGTAGCATCTGTTGAGACGAGGTCTTACTTTTCTGCGTCTTCTGTTTTCTTCTTCTGTAGCTTCAGTACTATCTTCTGTTACAATTTCTGAGAAGGCTAATATACTGATAGAACCATCATCGTTTAATTCTAAAATATCAGTTATGTCTTCAGAGATGGTTTGGTCTAGTGGTTCTACAAAAGGTTCTTTTTCACATGAGCTAATTACAATTACTAAAGCAACAAGAGCAAGGGCGCTAAATTTAAAAATGCGATTCAACATAATTTTCATTTTTAATTTGGGTTTGCAATTACATTTTCACCCAGATAAGTCCCCTACTCTATTTTTGTACTCACTTTTTTTTCTTTTTTTTTAATTTTTTTTTCTTCTGTTGAAATCTTAGTTGAAAAATCCTAATATCACCCTCGTGTTTGATTATTAATTTAACATGGAAGATTTACAGCGCTGGCAAAGGTTGAAGGCAGGCGATCAGACTGCTTTGGAAGAAATCTACCGCACACATGTAGATGTGTTGTATCGGTATGGCTGTAAATTTTCTAATGATGAAGCTTTGGTGAAGGATGCTATCCAGGATTTATTTATTGAATTGTGGCGAAATCATTCCGGCCTGGGAGAAACCAATTCCATCAAGAAGTATTTGCTGGCATCTATTAGGCGCAAAATCGTTAAGCAAATTGAGAAAAAGAAGAAATGGTTTCTCCCCGACCGAATGGAAAACAGTGTTTTTGAGTTGGAAGTATCGATTGAAGAAGTATTAATTTCAACAGAAATTAGTAAAGAAAATGCTGACTTAGTAAAAGTCGCTTTTGACGGACTAAGTAAACGTCAAAAAGAAGCCATTTACTTAAAGTACTACATGGATATGGATTATGAAGAAATAGAAGAGATCATGGATATTAATTATCAGTCCCTACGCAATCTGGTCTCAAGAGCCCTGCAAAACATGAGAGCTCAGATAGGCTCACTCATGCTTTTGTTTTTTTTGAAAAATTTTATTGATTAATGAGTACAAAACAGCAATACCTGCCTTATACTGGTAGAGTGTTGTTGTATTAACTTGATTACTTGGATGGAAAAATTTATCACATACGATGCCATAATGCTTGCTGAAGAGCAATCCTTTATTCGATGGACTTTGAATAAAGATGCTCAAGCTGTAGCATTCTGGGAAGAATGGATAGAAAAGCATCCCGAAAGAGCAAATGTTGTAAAAGAAGCAAAAGACCTAGTTTTAGCCATAAAATTTAAAGAACAGGTCCTACCAGCTTCAGAAGCAGACTTAATGTGGGCATCAATAGCTAAGCAAGTCGAAGAGCGACCAGTGACTGTAGATGAAGCAAATAAATCCCTCAAAGTGAGTTGGAGACCAATTATGGCTGTTGCTGCATCTATTTTATTATTGATCACTGCTTACTTCATTGTTTTTGACAATGATTATAAAACCATTGAAGCGGATAAGGCTGAATGGTTGGTACATAATTTACCGGATGGATCAGTTATTGATTTAAATGCTGTATCGAAAATAAATTATAAAAAGGAAGATTGGTTAGACAATCGAGTTATAGATCTGGAAGGTGAAGCTTTTTTTGATGTACAGGAAGGTAATGACTTTCAGGTGAATACTGTATTAGGCCAGGTAACTGTTCTTGGTACTCGTTTTAATGTCTATTCACGTGAGGGAGTCTTTAGGGTAGAATGTTTCTCAGGGAAAGTGCAAGTGATTGGCAACTCACAGGATACGGTGATTCTTACTGCCAACCAACAAGTTAGCTTTAAGGACAACGAAACCGATGCCACTACCCTACTCATACCTGAAAATCGCACCTGGAAAGCTGGCTTCTTCGAGTATGACAATGTCACTTTTGAAGAAGTTTTTGAAGAGATGGAACGTCAGTTTGACATTGACATTGAAGCGGATAAAGCCATTTTAAATCTAACCTATAATGGATACTTTGAAAATTCAGATTTAGAGGCTGCCTTTCAATCTGTATGTTTTACACAGGGCTTGACTCCCAAAGAAATAGGTAACAAGCGCTACACCATTACGAAATAGACAAGGTATGACTTGCATTCATTTTAACCCAAAAAAGAAAGCTTTTTTGGGTTGAAATGAATGCAGGTAAAATATTAATTACTAGCTTTTTAATTTCCCGATGAGCCTATGTTTAAAAAGTTCTACATACTGAACGTATGGATCATTGTATTCCTAACCACCATTTCTCTGAATGCTCAAACTTCTATTAGTGTAAAGTTTGAACAAGCCCCTCTTATTGAAGTTTTGGAATGGTTGGAAAAAGAACATGGGTATGTCGTAGCATACAGCAAGGAAGCGATAGAAGGCGTATATGTCAATCAAAACTTTGATCAAAATAGTATTAGATCATTTATTAGTAAGGTCTTAAATGGAACAAAATTAGATTTTAGATTGCTTGAGCAAAAAAGAATCCTGGTAGGCCCAACAGAAACGCTCCCTCCTACACAAAACACCAGTCAATCATTCACCATAAGAGGAATGATCACCGATAATGAAAATCAACCGCTACCATTCGCCAATATCCTAAATAGTGATACCAGAACAGGTACCTCAACAGATGCAAATGGTCAATTCGAATTAACAATAGAGGCCAATCAATTGCCTGTCCATTTGCAAATATCTTACCTGGGATTGGAGGCTAAGCAAGTAATTGTTACTGATCCTATGGAGACAGTCCAAGTGAATTTACAAGCTGGTATTTATAATATTCCTGAAATCAAGGTGATCGGAAAATTGTTACCAATACCCGGATTAGATGCTTCTTTTTTAAATTATAACTATTCAGAGCAACTAAAATCCTTTAAATCCTTACCCGGTGGTGTAGATCTTATTAGAAATATTCAGTTGCTTCCGGGCATTAAAGCGAGCAATCATCTTTCTTCCAGGCTCAATGTAAGAGGCAGCAATGCGGATGAGAATATGATGTTGTTGGATGGGATGCTCTTATACAATGTTGATCATTTTTATGGTTTCTTTAGTGCCATACATCCTGATATATTTGATGATATACAAATTCATAAAAACTTCTTTCC
>JBCBCD010000140.1:0-4350 GCA_038530915.1 Bacteroidota bacterium | reverse complement strand
CAAATTCTATGGGAAAGAAGTTTTTATGAATTTGGTGGCAGATCTGCCAGTGTCGTTCAATTAAGCAATTCTACAAAATTAGAAGAGACAAGAGTAAAAGTAGGAACCGACCTTATTGCTGCACAAATGCTGATCGAAGTTCCTTTAGCTAAAACAATCAAATTGACCACTGCGGGGAGAGTCACACACCAAGATATTGCCAATACTTCTTTTTTCAACCTAAATACTAATTTCAATAGTCCTGATGTAATTGATGATCAAAATGACCGCAATACGAACGTCACCGTCAGGCCTGGATTTAACTTCAATGATCTGTATACTCGTTTGAGCTGGGAGCTTAATGAGCATTTAAATATCGGGGCTTCTTTTTTTACCAGCTTTGACAAATACGATTATCTCTACCAAGAAACATACCAGAGGTTTCGAATTGATCGTAGACCTTTAACCATTACCGAGACAGGAAAGGAAAATATCAGCTGGAGGAACCTTGCCTTTGGCTTTCAATTAAACAATAAATGGTCCAAGAAACTTGAAACAAACATCAACCTAAGCAGATCTTCTTACAGCATTGGCAGTCGTAATAGCTTTGAAATAAATACCGTTACTTTTAATGGCATAGAAAGGATCAATATAAAACCAGGAACCAGCAAACTCAATCAAATAGATGGCCTCCGATTAGATATAAAAACAGAATGGAACATTGACCAAAAGCATCAGCTCACCTTTGGGTTGAATGGTGCTTATGATGAAATCGATATTGATATTCGCAACTCTAATGGTCTTGAAGACCGAGCACTAGTTAATGATGAGAATGCAAGTACGTATAGTGCTTTTGTTCAACATTCTTGGCGGCCCTTTAGAAAATTGAATGTCATGAGTGGTCTTCATACTTCCTATTTCAATAAAATGGACAGGCTGTTCTTATCACCAAGAATTAGGCTCACCTATGACCTTAATGAGCACATTAACCTAAAAGGATCTTTTGGGATTTATCAACAATTTTTAAGGCAACTCTATCACGAAGACGTTTTTGCTACTAATCAGGTTTTTTGGGTTTTGGCGGGCAATACAGATCTAATTAATCGCCTGGAAATTCCATTTGTCAATGCAGAGCAATATATGCTAGGTGCTTCATTCTCACATAAAGGCTGGACTGTAGATGTCGAATTGTATCATAAATTCAGAAATGGGATATTGGAATATGCTTTAAGAAGGCCAGGTTTTAGTCAACAAGGAACTGTTATTAATCCCATATTCGGTTTTTTTGAAGGCACTGGCAAAACAAATGGAATGGATATTTTAATCAAAAAAGACGCCAAAAAATACAGTGCCTGGTTGGCATACACCTTAAGTGAAAATCTACATCAGCTAGATGGAGTTAATTTCGATCAGCCTTTCCCTTCTCCAGAAGACAGCCGACACCAAATCAAATGGGTCAATCAATACAAATTTAACAACAGTTGGTCGGTGATGAGTACCTATATTTTTTCTAGTGGTTTACCCTATCTTGATTATACCAATTTATTGGAAAGGCCAGCTAGCAGAAGACAATTCTCCTATGCACCTTTTTTAAGTAGGTACAAAGCATACCATCGCATGGATTTAAGTTTGACCCATAAGACCAAAATATTCAAGCTGGATACTCAAATTGGATTGTCTGTTTTCAACGTTTTCAACAGAGAAAACATTAGATACCGTCAATTTGTCTTTTCAGATGGTGAAAATACACAACGCAGGATCTTTTCTACAGATTTAGAGCTATTGCCAAGGATATGGAATTTGAGTGTTGAAGTGGGGATATGGTGATTACCTACTATTAGCACCTAATGTCCAATCGAATTAATTGCCTTTCAAATTAAGTAAACACTTCAATTGCGTATATTTACATTATATCCGTCATATGTTGGATATATTCCGTTGTCGCCAATTAAAAGAAAAGAAAAATCATTGAAAATACAATGTCAGTTCGTAGAAGCCCTGATAAAGTATAGTAGAAAATGAGCAAGCATCTACCTATATCAACATCCAATAAGTCCATTGTAGTTCTCCCTTTCGTTAATATGAGTGCCGACCCTGAGAATGAATACTTTAGCGATGGCATTACTGAAGAAATAATCAACGCCCTAACCACCGTGAAGGGCTTGAAAGTCATTGCTCGCACATCCTCTTTTGCATTTAAGAATAAAAATATAGATGTGCGAACCATTGGGGATCAGTTAGGGGTAAGTACTGTTTTGGAGGGGAGCGTCCGGAAAGCCAAAAACAGGGTTCGCATTACAGCACAGTTAGTCAGTACTAATGACGGCACTCACTTCTGGTCAAAGAATTTCGACCGGGATTTGGAAGACATATTTGCACTACAAGATGAAATAAGTTTACTCATTGCTGACCAGATCCGGGAAAACTTTGGTCATCTCAATATTCAGGAAACTTTAATTGAGGCGCCTACACAAAATATGGAAGCCTACGACCTTTATCTTAAAGCCCGCTATCAGCATTTAATGTGGGATGGAAAAGGAATCGTAAATGCAGTAGAACTCTATGAAAAATGTGTAGCGATAGATCCCTCATTTGCTTTGCCTTACTTTGGTTTGGGGTATAGTTATGCCATGTACGGATCCTGGGGAAATAATAAAGACTTATTACAGTTGTCAGAAGAAAATCTCAGCAAAGGCTTTAAACTGGACAAGCAATCTTATATAGGGTATTTTGGTAAAGCGACCTTGTCCTTTTGGGGGCATTGGGATTTCATCGATGGGCATAAATTTTTTCAAAAAGCAATAGAACTTAATCCATCCTATACGGAAGCAGAAGAAGGTTTATGCGAATTGTATACAGCGGTAGGTTATTTCAAAAAAGCACGCTGGCATGCTGATAATATGTTAAAAACAAACCCTCTTTCTCCGAATCATTACTTTACGAAAGCCAATATTCATTATTTAAACGAGGACTACACGAAAGCTCTAGAATCTTTAGAGGCCTCCTTGAGCATCAATCCAGGTTTTACACATTCCATCGCATTAAAACAACTTTGCTTAATTCTTTCGAAAGATTACGAAAAACTAAATGACTTCTTAAGTCAAACTCCCTTAGCCGAGAGACCAGAAGAATGCAGGGTATTGTACAAGTTGGTCAATCCAGAAGATAAAATCGATATTGATATCAGCAGGGTTAACTCAATGATAAAAGAAGATTTGGGGGCAGCGCTTTTACCCTGGCAACTTTTTTTGTTGGTCCACATGGACCAACACGAAATGGCATTGGACTTTTTGGAAGAAAACATCAAGATGCGTACTGGTCAAATCATAAACTTTATGAATATTCCGCTGCTTAAGCCTTTACACCAGTATCAGAGGTTCCAGGATTTACTGCAAGCCACTTTCCTAATAGAACTATTACCACCTGATCCCGGAAAACAAAAACGAATTGATCCTCCCAAAGCCTTAATGTCAGATGCTGAAATCGACATGGTTTTAGAAGTTTTTGGAAAAGGGATGAAGGAGGAAAAGTGGTTTCAAAACCCATCTTTATCTTTACGCGAGCTAGCCGAAAACGTGAATACTAGCAGTAACAAGCTTTCGTGGTTGCTAAATGAACGAATTGGCCAAAACTTCAATGAATACATCAATAGTCTTCGTTTAGAGAACTTCAAAAAGATTGCCCTAAATCCTGCCAATAGCCACCTTACCCTTTTAGCACTAGCTTATGAAAGCGGCTTTAATTCTAAATCGGTATTCAATGCCTTTTTTAAAAGGATCGAAGGGATGACACCGAAAGCTTGGTTAAGGTCTAATCAAATTTAGGCCTGTTTAAAAGGTCTTAAATTTCACTCTAAAGTCCTAAATTTCATTTCAGGACGATTCACCTACCTTTCCACTCCATCTTTGCATTATCAATTCGATAAAGCAGAGTAAATCATCATCCGATGATGATTCCTTTCCTTTTTACTAGATGTAACTCACAATAATGGGAAGTGCTTTGTAGCAATCGAAATTCTCAAATAAAAAAAATCATGAAAAAAACATTATTAATCTTGGCTTTGTGCGGACTAACTTTCATCGCCAAATCTCAAAACACAAGTGTAGAAAAATCAACATTCGGATTACAAACTGGAGTTTTAGGAATCTGGGCATACAATGAAGCAAAACTATCAAATACCATAGCATTAAGAACAGAGGTTGGTTTTGATTTTGGTATTTGGGAAACTACTTTTTATGATGATTATGATTCTCCGTTTCTGCTTACACCTGTTATAGTTGTTGAGCCAAGATTCTATTACAACCTCAAAAAACGCTCAGAGAATTCAAAAAGAATTGATGGAAATAGTAGCAATTTTATTGCTTTAAAAAT
>JBCBCD010000139.1:0-10842 GCA_038530915.1 Bacteroidota bacterium | reverse complement strand
TGACATAGATAGCTGTCCCATAGCCTTGCAATTCCCAATTGGCTGGAACAGGTATGGTAGGCCAATCTTTATCGTTATAATTGGGTTGATAAAATTCCTCTGGTGCTTGTTCAGGTACTGGTGCCCAGTGAAACTTCCAGTTGCCATTGAGAGATATTCTTCTTTGGCTATCTTCTCTCTCCAATGCGGCTTCTGCAGTAGCGTAAGAGTCTGCCGTTGCTTTTGCTGGTAAGCGATTAATGCCGGAAACTAATGGATCTTTCCAGGGTGTAATGCTTTGTGAAAAAATCTGTACGTGACATATTAGACTGATACCAATTGACAAAAGTACAGGGATGTATATTCTCATTATTGTAGTTTGAAAAGTGATTTAAAGTTTTTGTTAAAATCGATCATTAGGAGGCTTACTTACTTGATGGATATAATTTATTGTATTCCCAGTGGCCAATATTGATTAAAGCTGATCGAATATAAAATTGCTTAATTCCAGCTTGTCCAAGTAGACTTAGAATTCTCTCTTTAGCGGGGGCAGCAAGTTGCCCCAGATTCTGTAAGCTAGCGTAGGCAATGAAGTAATTTGCTTCTACTTGCTCCATTATAAAATCTAATGCAGCTTTATCTTGATCTACTTTGACTAGAATTTCGGCAGCAGCTATTCTATTTTCGGTATATTCATCAGTGGACTGGAAAACGGATTTAAGAGCAGCAGGCAATTCAATTTTTACTCGTCGCTCTATCAGCTGTTGTATGCCTCTGCATGCCCAATATCTTATGGCCGGATTTTTATGAGTCAAAAGTTGACCCAGCGAATCAATATTTTGAACTTGAGCGGTACTTGCAAAAGCAGCTGCTCGAATAAGCTCTTCTACATTTTGATCACTTGATCGGACATAATCATAAAAGGGCTGTACTTCATTCTTTCTTCGCATAGACCAGGGGTAGAGTCCCAAGTCTTCGTGCTCGATCATGTATTCCAAAAGTGCTGTTTTCATCTCTTGGATTTTCTCTTGATATTTAGGATCATCAATTAAGTTGTTTACCTCGTAAGGGTCAACTTCAGTATGATAGAACTCAAGCGCTTCCATAGGTTTCCAAAACCTACTTTTCAACTGACTCAACTCTTCTGTCCGAAATACATCATCCCATCCTTGATAGGAAGGCATTTGCCATTGGTAAGACTGTCTTACTCCATTAGGGTAGGCGGTATTGAAATTCCAGATTAACCTAAAAGAACCATCGGTAATCGCTCTGGAAGGTATAAAGCTTTGTTCCTGATTAGCTCTGTAATGAAAAGAATAGGTAGGTGGATTGGGAATATTTTCGCCTAGAAAGGCTTGTCCCAAACAATGCCCAGGAATGGGTTCACCTATGATATTCATGATTGTTGGAAAGAAATCGATAAAACCTACCAGCTTTTTGCTACGATTTGGAAGAGGACCTCCTGCCAGTTGTTTCCATTTTTCCGGAAATCTAACGACCAAAGGAATTTGAGTACCTGTTTCATATACAAAGGCCTTGGCTCTTGGCAGGCATCCGCCATGATCGGAGTAAAAAAATACAATGGTGTTATCTGCTTCTCCGGATTCTTCCAATTCTTTTAATTTTTTAGCGATCCAATTGTCCATGATGGAAACAGCATCGTAATGCCAGGCAATGTCATCTCGGATCCTTTTTTCATCAGGTAAATAGGGTGGAAGACTAATGGAAGCAGGATCTATACTTCGCTCGTTGCGACCTTCGATATTTCGAGTAGCTATTCTTTTGGTATGGGTGCCATTATAGTTGAATACAGCAAAAAATGGCTTGGATTTATCTGGTCGATTCAAGTAGCTTGCTTTTTTATTGGAAGCATGCCAAAGATCTTTGGGAACTTTTCTGGTATTGTAGTCTTGTTTGGAGTTGTTTGTACAGTAATAGCCTGCCTTCTTGAGGTAGTTTGGGTAGAAAAAGCGAGTAGGAACTGCCCTTTGCTCGCGATGCCAATCTGTACCCAACATGGGAGCATAAATTCCGGAAATTAAAGTGGACCTGGCCGGTGAACATTGTGATCCATTTGAATATGCTTTTTCAAATACGAGCCCTTCTGCTGCCAATTGATCCAAGGCAGGTGTTTGGGTATAAGGATTGTTGTAGAATGACAGATAAGGACTCATGTCCTCTACTACCAACCAAAGTATATTAGGACGTTCTTGACCATAGCTAACTGTGAAACTGCATAAGAAAAATGCAAAGCTAATGCTTCTAAATATCCACTGCCCTAAACTTTCTCTAGTCAATTGATCCGTTGAAACTGTCATTGTTGGTTTATTATTTTGATTTAAATTGCTCACTCATTTGCAATTACTTTAGAAAAACTGACTTATTCCGATCACATACAATTTTGCCGTCCACCCATTCTAATTCAGCCATTTGTAAGACGCATCTTCGGTTTTCTAAAGGTTGTTCATAGGTTGGAATCTTTTTTCCCAACTTAGGATCTGCTTCATATTGCCTCCAAGGTTCTACATGGTAGAATATAAATGCTCGATCTTCAATGACAGCTACACTACAATGACGAGCCATGGTAGAGTCGAATTTACGAGTGCCACCTTCTTTAAGGATGCTTCCCTGAAAATTCCAATTTTCTCCATCTGTACTTTGATACACAAAAAGCCCCTTGTGGGGATCTGTGATGAGCCAGTATTGATCTTGCCATTGAAAAATATAAGGCGCTTCCTCAAAACCAGAACCGGTAACCTGAGCATTGAATACGTCACTTTTTGAAAACCCTTGTGATTCCCAATTGTAGAGATCTTTACTGGTCAAATGGAAGAGCTCATTTTTTTTATTTCCTTTTACCTTTCCTTTGTACCATACATGAAACTCGCTTCCTGTTTGGTAGACCGATGCATCGATGGTTATCAGACTATCACTGTGCATGTTTCCAACTTTTTTCCAGCCATCGATGGGATCTGTCAATGGAGCTTCGTAATGAATAATAGCTCCCGGTCCTCCCCAAGGACCAAGGGTGGTTGTGGTATCAGGTTTGTAGGTAACAAACATGTGCAGCTTGTCCTGATGGGCAATAATGGCCGGTGCCCAAAAGGTTTCATCTTCATCTTTAGAGCCACCTTCGCCATCAAATTTGCAGTAACCCTTAAAGGACCAGTTGATCAAATCTTTGGAGGTGATGACACCAATCGGTGTTCTCAGCCATGTATTTTCCAGTGCAGGTCGACGAGCGGTATAATAGATATACCATTGTTGTTCTGCTTCATTCCAAATAATCTCAGGATCAGCACTACCATGATAATTGGAATCAATGAAAAGTGGACTGGGCACTTTAGATTGACATGTGAATAGGAAGATGCTTAAGAAGCAATAAATGATGAGTTGATTCCAAAATTTCATAGCTTAAAAGTTATTTTTTCTTGATGTTTGATATCAATGAATAACTATTTTAAATGTGTGAGCTTGATTTAATTGGAGCCAATAAACTCCATTTTTTATACCTTCTAAATTAACCTGTACTTTTCCATCCCAAGCTCTTTTTGTAAGATTAATCGCCTTCTTACCTGTAAGATCGAAGAGTTGTATTCTTATTTCCTCTGATACAGCTAATCCTGAAATAGTTAATACATCAACTGCTGGATTAGGAAATATTTCGATGGTTACTTTTTTTTTTCTTCTTGCGAGCTGACCGTTTGATTGTAATAAATATCCAACATCGCTTTCCCCGCTTCATTGATTTCACCTGTTTGTAAGTTGATCATATTGCCTGAATTGTACAAAACCAATCCGTCTACTCCTGCTTCAACAGCGGCTACCAGGCGACTAACTTTTCCATTCTTTTCATTATTGTTGACTTCAGAGTCCCATGCCGGAAGTCCTTTATCATGAGCCAATTCAATGAACTCTTTCCATGCATTGTGATTGAATCCCAGATTGTGTGTAGACGCAACGGTAATATAATTAGGAATTTCAGTCTCTTCGAAGATCTCTATACCAGCCGGAATTCCCCATGTGTCTGGACCTGTCAATTCTGCACCATTAAGCTGTCCATGTAAGGCAGCATAAATCTTATTCATCTGCTTAATGGACCAGTCCTTACCCGGCTTACCATCTTCGTTGAAAGGACAAATCCAGTCGCATTTGTAATTAGCAGCAAATTGCTTGATGCGGTCAATTAAGATTTGTGTTTTTACAGAATCACCCAAGGCAGAAGGACCAATATTTTTTTTATCAAAAAACTGATTGGCAATTCTTGTGGCACCGCTCCAGAGCACTGGATTGGCATAAATGGTATAGCCTGCTTCCTGAGCTTTTAGGATAAAAAGATCTAGCATTTCCCCATTAGGTGCTGTGTTTTCCGGAAAAATAGGGACACGTACCCCTGAGACTTTAAATTCACTTAAGCCTTTTACTAAATTGTTTACCTGTTCTTCTGTATGGATCTGGTTATTAATGAAGCGCTGCTTCACATCTCCTAATACAATCTTTACTTTACCCTTATATTGAAATGCTTCTCCAGACTGCGCTTTTGTGTATTGTCCGGTAAGGAGTAACAATATGATTAAGAAGTAAAGTGTTTTATCAATTTTCATTGGTTGATTCTTTTTTAAAAAATTGTATTAAATCCTTTGCCAATAAAATTATTCCTTACTCAAGTACCCTTGTTGGTTGAAGGTGAATACATCAGAAGGAGTTCTGGCATTTTTTAATATGGATTCCAGTTCAGTAACTAATTCTGGATGCCTTTCTGCCAGATTGTTACTTTCTTCAATATCTTCAGACAAATCGTATAGCTCAAGAGGTGCATCAGGCTTTTTTAATACGTTGTATTTCACACCTTTCCACTTTCCTTTTCTGACTGCTAATCTTCCTCCTTTCTCGTGAAACTCCCAATAGAGGTAGTCGTGTTGTTTTTGCTCTGAATTATTTCCCAATAAAGTAGGCAAGAAGGATGTACCATCAATATTTTCGGGCGTTTCTGCCTGAATTAAATCTGAAACTGTCGGAAAAATATCCCAAAAGGCAGAAATGTGATCACTGGTAGATCCGGCAGCTATTTTTCCTTCCCAACTGGCAATCATAGGCACTCTGATTCCTCCTTCGTATAGATCTCTTTTAAAGCCTCTCAGTGGACCATTACTGTTGAAATACTCCGGATCTGCTCCACCTTCCCTGTGTGGACCATTATCAGATGTAAATATGACCAAGGTATTTTCAGATAATCCTAATTCTTCTAAAGTATTCATAATTTCTCCTACCTGACGATCTAAAATATCCATCATGGCTACAAAAGCGGCATGTGTGTGTTCTTGTGATTCGTAGGGACCTTGACGGTAATTTGGCCCTTTGTCATAACCTTCATAGGCTGCTTCGGGAGGAAACTTCCCAATGTATTTTTCCATAACAGAATCAGGAGCAGCTAATTCAGCATGTGGGATAATACTAGGTAAGTACAGAAAGAAAGGTTGTTCTTTGTTTTCTCTAATGAACGAAAGGGCTTCTTGATGTATTAATTCAGGAGCATAGGTGCCTTTTTGCTGAGCTTCATTTGCTGGTAATGGGATAGAGTCTCTATTAGACCACAGGTAATAAGGATAATAATGATGCCCTAATCGCTGACAATTGTAGCCGAAGAAAACATCGAAGCCCTGATTGGTAGGATCTCCTTCCGAACCGGGAAAGCCTAATCCCCATTTACCAAAAGCTCCTGTAGTATATCCTTTCTGTTGTAGTTGTTCAGCTAACGTAAAAGTTTCGGCTGGTATGGGATATTGTCCTTCAGGCCTAATTTCATAATTGCCTCGAATAAAAGTATGGCCAGTGTGCTGACCTGTCATCAATGCAGATCTTGAAGGGGCACAAACTGTATTTCCTGAATAATGCTGTGTAAATTTCATTCCGCTGGCCGCTAGTCGATCAATATTGGGTGTTGAAAACTTTTGCTGACCGTAACAGCTTAAGTCTCCATAACCCAGGTCATCTGCCAATATGTAAATGATATTGGGTAAAGGGGCTTCTGCCAAACTAGTTTCAGGCTCACCATTGTTTTTTTGCTCTGCACAATGGGAAAATAACAATAGGACTCCTGCGAAAATCAAAAGGCGATTCAATTGTTGATTCATTTACGACCTTTTTAATGAATTAAAGTGCTTTGTATTTATTAGCAGACCTGGATGAGACAAGCATCATCCAGATCTGCATGTGGGAAGTTAATTATCTATATCCATTATTTGTAGGGTCCGAATCCAATAGATTTGGATTGAGTAAGAGTTCATTCAACGGAACAGGCAATAAAACATGGTAAGGTTGAATATTTGCAGCAGGATTATTGAAGCTTCTATGCTGCACATTTCTCACTACATCCAATAATATCCCCCAACGGATCAAATCCATCTTACGATGTCCCTCTGCACACAATTCAAATTTTCTTTCATCATACATGGATTCTCTAAACTCTTGTTGGGTCATACCACTCCAAGGCCTGTCAGGTTCAAAGGCTCTTGCTCTTACTGCATTGACGTATTCATAGGCACCTCCTGGACCATTTAATTCATTTTCAGCCTCAGCAGCCATCAAATAAACATCTGCTAATCTAAATACTACATAGTTTTCTGGATGGTTCTGTCTTGGGGAATTTTCCTGATTCAGGTTCCAATTTTTTCTGAAGTAAGGGAATCTAAGCTGAAACCCTATATATTCTGTTACAATAGTGACATCATATCTGAGATCACCTTCTTCCCAATTGGATGAATCAGCTAGCTCTGGTAATGGTACTGCCCAGCCAAAACCCGTCATGTCCTCTCCTTGTGCTCTTAAAGCGGTCTGTAAAAGTTGCCAGCGAGTTGGAGTACCGGCACCATCAGGTCTGTTGTTTCTGTTGCTTGGTTCGTCTCTGAGTCGTGGGTTGTAATCATCGGTTCTCTGAGTAGCTCCATCACCAAAAATAGGGTCTTTGGTAAAATCTACGCTATAAATCATCTCGTCATTGTATTGGTCAGCAGGATCGCTTTGGTCAAAAACATCAGCAAAGTTATCGAGCAAGCGATGTTGAGATTCGTTAATGATTCTTAGACATTCTTCTTTTGCCGCGGCCCATTCCTGATCGGCTAAATGCATTTTGGCTTTCAATGTTGCTGCTGCCCACTTTGAAGCTCTTGCCAGATCAGAACCATTGTATTGCTCAGGAAGCAATTCAATAGCTCTAGCCAAATCTTGTTTTATTTCAGAACGTACAAGATCTCTATCCGTTCTTCCAATAGTAGAAAGCTCTTCTGGTGATAATAATGTTCTGAAATAAGGAACATCACCCCATAGATTGGTTAAATGATAATATGCCAATGAACGTAAAAACAGGAGTTCTCCTGTAGAACGATTGCGAACGCTTTCACTTAAATTTTCATTGCCATCGACATTTTCCAGGAAAAGAGAAGTATTACGGACTATTTCATAGCAACTTGACCAAGTACCATTTCCATCGGACACTCCCTCTGCGATCAAATAATTGTGAATGTTTCCATTTACATTTCGACTAGGACCAGTTTCATCCGCTCCATTTTGATAATAATTATCTAAGCCTCTGGTTCTATACATACTACCTCGAAGGAGTATTCTGTAAACACCGTTTACTGCTAAGATGGCTTCCGCATCATTGTTGAAAAAATTGTCGGTGGTGATGCCATCTCTAAATTCTTCTTCCAAAAAGTCTTCACAGCCCAAGGTGGGTAGTAAGAATACAATTAATAAGAAAAAATATTTTTTATGAATTGATATCTTCATTTGTTTAGATTTTTATTTTTTAACTATGCTTGATTAAACTCCTTAGAAATCAACATTTATTCCGAAAGTAAAGGAACGTGCATAAGGATATTGACCGGTAGCTACCCCCTGTTCTATACTTCTGCCATAATTACTCACTTCAGGATCACCCATTGAAAAATCGGTCCACAACAATAGGTTGGTACCTGTAGCATAGAGTTGAATGTTTCTCAAGAACTTTTGATTCTTGAGTGGTACATCATAACTCAATGTAAGTGTACGCAAACGCAAGAATGAACCATCTTCAATACCTACGGTACTATTAGGGTTGAAAAGACTAGATGAAGTACCTGCTCTTGGTATGTCTGAGTTTTCGGTGGTACCTTGTTGCCATCTATCTAGTACGACAGGGAATAAGTTTTGATCACCACGACCAAAGAAGTGTGTTTGATTGACCCCATTGTAAATTTCGTTTCCATAAGAGCCTTGTAGGTAGATGTCAAGCGTTAGGTTTTTATAGCGAAAAACATTTCTTAAACCACCATAAAAATCTGGTTGTGGGCTACCAATGATGACATAGTCTAGATCATTGATCACTCCATTTCCATCCAAATCTTGATACCTCGGACTTCCTAGGAAAGAGATACCTTCCCTTCCGTCAGCAATAATTTCTTCTGCAGTTTTGTAAGTACCCAAATAGAGAGCTCCTATAAAGACAGGCATGGTTTCTCCAACAATCAAACGAGTACCGGGACCACCTTGGTTGGTAGGTTGTCTCAAATTAATGAATTCATCACCCCCTAAATCAATAACTCTATTTCTATTGGCAGAAAGAGTCAGTTGTGTTTCCCAACTGAAATCTTGCTTGGAGATATTAAAGCTGTTTATCGCAATTTCAATACCGTTGTTTTCTACTTTACCAATGTTTTGCAACTGGTTACCTCCGGCTGTATTCGGTAATTCTCTATTGAGTAAAAGATCTTCTGTGGTTTTATTATAGTAATCTAGTTCTACAGTGATGCGATCTTCCAATAGACCAATCTCTAAACCTATGTCAAGCTGACGAGTGGTTTCCCAACTTAAATCTTTACTTGGAAGGGCACCTAAAAGGACACCATTGACAAGCGTTTCATTAAAGTAAGCATTGACATTGTTGAATCGCGCAATAGAGTTATAGATCCCTACACCTTGTTCTCCCACTTCACCAAAGCTAGCTCTTAACTTCAAACGTGAGAGCATCCCTGTATTGTCCATGAAACCTTCATTGTGTATGTTCCATGCTGCTCCAATAGAAGGGAAAAATCCATATTTATTACCATCTTCAAATACAGAGGATCCATCTCGACGTGCAGCAAATGTGATGAGGTAGCGGTCGTCATAGTTATAGTTGATTCTACCAAATTGAGAGACAAAGCTACGTCTGGAGAAACCAGAACCTACTACGAAACTCTCAGGGTCTGAACCAAAGCTGAGGTTGTTAAATTGAACAACATCATTGGGAAAGCCTTCAGCAGAAGCATTTAATGATTCTGTTGTATTCTGTTGAATAGAGAACCCACCTAAGACGGTGAAGCCATGTTTACCCAAATCAAAATTGTAGGTTACAATATTTTCATTAAGTATACTATTGAATCTACTCGTATTTACCCTGGCAAAACCTCCGGCATTGTTAGCTCTACGTTCCGGCAATGCTCCTGGCTGATAAAGGTTACCTTTAAAAGAATTCAACTCCAGACCAATACTTGATTTAATTCTTAGATTTGGTATAGGTTCATATTCGAGGTAAGCATTTGAAACGATATTGGTTCTGAAATTGTGATCTACTCTTAGTTGATAATCAGCTACCGGATTTCGTTGTAAGGAAGCACTTACCGGGTTGGTGGCTGTAAACTCTCCATCTGTGTCAAATACTTCTCGAGTAGGCAAGACACTGCCAATAATTTGTGAATAATTGATCTTGTTGTTCTCTGTACGACCGGAAGCAATATTGAGACGAATGCCAGTTCTCAGCTTTGAACTGAGATTAAGGTCTAGATTGGTTCTAAAAGTATAACGTTCAAGACCGCTCTCTTTCAAAAGTCCCTCCTGATCAAATCTATTGAATGAAATGTAGTAGTTGATTTTATCGTTATTGCCTGAAATAGAAAGATCGGTATTTAATATAGTACCATTTTGAGTGACCAGACCCAACCAATCGGTATTTGGGGCTGCAGCTGGATCATCAAAAACTAAAGGAAGAGAAGTATCCGTAAACCCAAAACCTTCCGGACCAGGAACAAACTGTCCGGCTTCATTGAGATAATTGGCATAGCCAACTCCACCTAAAACTTCTATTTCATTGGTAACTTGTTGAGTCGTGTAGTATTGGTTGATTTTAATTTGAGGTTTCTGACTTTTAATCTTACTACCATTTTTCGTAGTTACCAATACAACCCCAGCAGCACCTCTGGTGCCATAAATGGCAAGAGAGGTTGCATCTTTCAAAACTTCAATAGATTCAATATCATTGACATTCAGGTTGTTTAAGTTAAAGTCAGTACCTGCAATAAATCCATCGATTACAAACAATGGGTTAATATTGCCATTGATTGAATTGGTTCCGCGTATACGTATTGTGGCAGCAGCTCCTGGTGCACCATTATTAGAAACTACTTCTACGCCTGCGGCTCTTCCCTGAAGTGCCTGATCCAATCGAGGAACAGGTTGATTCTGCAAGACCTCACCTTTGACCTGAGAAACGGAGGATACCAAATCTTTTTTAGCAGTGGTTCCATATCCAATCACAACTACCTCATCAATAAATTCTGTGTCTCCCTGTAATTGTACATCAATAGTAGTTTGAGTACCTACTGTAATCTCTTGGTCTTTATAACCCAGATAGGAGAAGACTAGAATATCATTCTCATTGACTAACAGATCATATTGACCATTAAAATCTGTGGTGGTTCCGTTTGTTGTACCTTTGATAACAATATTAACGCCCACCAGAGGATTGGCACCTTCGTCTGTAATGGTACCAGTAACTGTCTTTTGCCCCATTAATATGGATGCTGTAAAGAGCGTAAATAGGCTTAAGAGCAAAATTTTCTTTAGTGG
>JBCBCD010000138.1:0-10875 GCA_038530915.1 Bacteroidota bacterium | reverse complement strand
TGTTATTCCCGAAGATGTTCGTAATGTTTGCCATATATACTCCGTCACCGTATTGGATTAACTTATGAAGCAGAAGCCGAGGAAATAGGCCCAGAAGACATCATCAATAAAATCCTGGACCAAGTAGAAGTCCCATAAAGATAACAGCATAAAAAAATAACAACATCACAGCATCACAAGACAAAACAGAACAAGTAGTGCTAGATAAGAGTATGAGAACATAACAACATGACAGCATAACAACATGACAATATGGAAACACGCGAACTTTTAAAAAAAGTCCGGAAGATAGAAATCAAAACCAAAGGACTGAGCAAACATATTTTCTCTGGAGAGTACCATAGTGCTTTCAAAGGAAGAGGTATGTCATTCAGTGAAGTTCGTGCTTATCAATATGGAGATGATGTTCGCAATATTGACTGGAATGTTACGGCACGTACAGGCGAACCTCATGTGAAGGTATTTGAAGAAGAAAGAGAATTGACGGTTATGCTATTAATTGATGTAAGTATGTCATCTTATTTTGGAACAGTCAGCCAGTTTAAGAGTGAGATGATTACTGAAATATGTGCCTTGTTGGCTTTTTCAGCTATACAAAATAATGATAAGGTAGGTGTAATTTTCTTTTCAAATGAGATAGAGCAGTTTATTCCGCCCAAAAAAGGCCGACAGCACATCCTACGCATCATCAGAGAGCTGATCGATATAGAGCCTAAGCATCAAGGGACTAATCTTAGCAAAGCATTGGAATACTTTACCAATGTGATCAAGAAAAGAAGCATTTGTTTTGTATTGTCAGATTTTATGACTCACTCTTATGAAAGGCCATTAAGGATTGCTGCCAGAAAGCATGATGTAGTGGGAATTCATATAGTTGATCCTGCCGAAGAAGATCTACCTAATTTAGGCTTAATTAGAGTGTTGGAAGCGGAAACCGGCGAACTTCGTTGGTTGGATACTAGTTCTCCTGTTGTTAGAAAGTTGTATCAATCCAAGTTTGAAGATAATAGAGACTACTTTCAATCTATCTTTACAAAAAGCGGAGCGGATAGGTTAAGTATCCGAACCAATGAATCTTACACTCAGGCATTACTTCAATTTTTCAAAAAACGATCTAGCTAATGACGAGACAGCTATACATATTATTTGTATTAAGTTTATTCACTCAGATAAGCTTTGCTCAAATTAATGTAAAGGCTTCATTGGATAGCACTAATATTCTTATTGGCGATCAGGTCAAGTTAAAATTGTATGTAAAGCACCAGCCAGAAGTAAAGGTTGATAATATAGATTTCACTGTCCTAAGTGGAGCGTCTGGCCTGGAGTTTTTAGGACAAACGAAACCAGATACCGTATACAACAAAGAAGAAATTCATTTTGAACAGTCTTTTGTACTTACCTCTTTTGACTCAGGTTACCACAAAGTACCAGCTATTCCTGTCAGTTATTCACTCAATGGTCAATCCGATAATTTGATGACGAATGATTTAGGATTGATGGTAAGGACTTTGGTTGTTCAGGATACGGTCAGTTTACAGCCCATAAAAGACATCATCAGAGAGCCTGTAGGGTTTGAGGATATCTTGCCTTATGTGTTAGGTGGTGTTTTCGTATTGCTTGTTGTATTTCTTGTTTTATTTCTGTTGAATAGAAAAAAACAAGCACCAGAGCCACCACCTTTGCCCATCGACAACCGACCGGCTCATATTATTGCTCTTGAAGCCTTGGATGTTTTGAAAAACAAAGAAATGTGGCAAAAAGGAGATATAAAAGAATACCATACTGAATTGACCTACATTCTTCGTTCATATTTAGAGAAAAGGTTTACGATCCCTGCATTGGAATCTACAACGGATGAGATTGTTAGGTTTTTAGAAGTTCTTAATGAACCTGTACTGGGGAGTGACCAAATTAGTGCAGTAAGAACAATATTGCAAAATGCAGACTTGATTAAGTTTGCTAAAGCTGAGCCTCCCGTTGGGATGCATGATGATATGATGGGCCTTACGGCAAGAACTGTAGAAGAGACAAAGCTTATTCAAATAGTACTTGAAGAAGAGGACAATGCTGAAACAGAAAGTAATTGATAAAAAGAAAGATCTAAAAAAGTGGTTCTGACAATATTAAATAATTACATATTACTACATCCTTGGTTCCTATTGCTGCTGGCTTTGATACCTGTTATTGGGGTATGGTATTACCGGCAGATGAAATTGCGATATCCTACTTTGCAATTGTCTTCTTTGGAAGGAGTAAAAGACATGACTACTTGGCGGGTTAAGTTGAGGTGGTTAGCGCCTGTATTAAGAGCAGCTGCTTTCGCTTTGTTCGTATTTGCCCTTGCAAGGCCTCAATTGACTTTAAAAGAAGAAGACATAAAGGCAGAAGGTATCGATATCATACTGGTAATGGATTTATCGAGTAGTATGTTGGCTCGAGATTTTGAACCGGACCGCCTGGAAGTTAGTAAGAAAGTTGCGGCAGAGTTTGTCAATAAAAGGCCTTATGACAGAATTGGTCTAGTGGTCTTTTCAGGAGAAGCATTCACTCAGTGCCCCTTAACAATGGATCACAGAGTGGTAAAGGAATACCTCCAAAATCTAAAATGTGGAATACTAGAAGACGGAACAGCGATAGGAATGGGATTGGCAACAGCTGTGAATCGAATCATAGACAGTGAAACCAAAAGTAAGGTTGTGATATTATTAACGGATGGGGTTAATAATGCAGGTTATATTCAACCAATGATGTCAGCTGATATGGCGCTCGAATCAGATATTAGAGTGTATACAATCGGGGTTGGCTCTGTTGGCGATGCCTTGGCTCCAGTGAGTAGGCTGAGTGATGGACGTTTTAAGTTTGGTATCTCCAGAGTAGAAATTGACGAAGAATTATTACAAGAGATTGCTGAAATGACAGGTGGTGAATATTTTAGAGCTACTTCTGAAAAAGGCCTGGAAGAGATATATGATAAGATTGATAGTTTAGAAAAAACTGAAATAGAAGTGACCACCATTAAGAGGTATAGTGAAGAATACCATGTATTTCTCTTTCTGGGATTCATGCTTTTATTGATGGAGCTCGTTTTGAGATATACCATTTTCAGAGCGATACCTTAAAAAAAGAACGAACAGTACGATATGATTCGATTTGAGCATCCTGAATACTTTTACATACTGGGCGTTTTACCTATTCTAATTGGAGTTTTTTGGTTTTTTCTACGAGTTAGAAAAAAGAGACTGAAGAACTTAGGGGATAGAAAATTAGTCATGCGTTTAATGCCTGAGTTTTCTAAATACAAGCATACCGTAAAATTTATATTAATTTTTTCGGGAATGCTGTTTTTAGTTATGGCTTTGGCCAACCCTCAAATGGGAACCAGTACCAGAAAAGTCAAAAGAAAGAGCCTGGATGTGTTCTTTGCGCTAGATATTTCTCAGAGTATGATGGCTGAGGATTTGGTACCCAATAGAATGGAAAGGGCAAAACGATTTGCAAGGACATTGGCCGAACAATTAGCCGGAGAACGAATGGGCTTGATTACATTTGCGGGAAATGCTTATCTACAAGTACCTATTACAGACGATTATGCACACTTGGACTTAATGCTAAGAAGTGCGAATCCCAATAACGCAGGTACTCAAGGAACAGCAATAGCCGACGCAGTTGATCTTGCTAGACGTTCTTTTTCTCCAGAAAATCAATCTCACAAAGTACTCATTATCATCTCAGATGGTGAAGATCACGAAGAGAATGCCATTCAAATGGTAAGTGAAGGTGTAGGAGAAGGCTTAATGGTGTTTTCAGTTGGTATTGGTACCGGAGAAGGAAGTTTTATCCCAGTTACTGTGAGAGGAAGGAAAGATTATAAAAGAGATGAGACAGGAAACCCGGTTCGCTCAGCATTAAATGAAGACATGCTTAGGTCTATTGCAGAAGCCGGAGATGGAGCTTATTTTAACTTAGGCAATGATGCAGATCAAATCGCAGTAGCTATCCAAAGCAGAATCAACCAGTTAGATAAAAAAGAGATGGAACAAAGAATTTATGATGAATTTAATAGTTACTTCCAAATCTTTTTATTGATTGCGCTAATCTTTCTGGTAATCGAATTCGTTTTAAATTATCGAAGGAATCATTTTGTCGCAGAAAAAGATTTATTCAAATAATGCCTTGACTTTTTTGGTTTCGTTTTTGCGTCAAGGCAAAAAGGAAAGATTAAAATAAAATATTGATAATTAGATTTTTATATAGAAAAGTTTAGTTTGTAATTAAAAAAATCTGAATTTTTGGATTAATCGAAAATTCGGGATAACTCATGTTTTAACTTGCTTTAAATAAGAAGTTATGAAGTATAATATTGCCTTTTTTTACATGGTCCTCCTGGGTTTTATAGCTTTTAACTTAAATGCTCAGTCCGGGCATTCTTATTTAAGAAAGGGTGACAAAAAGTATTCAAATGAAGACTATCTTCAGGCAGAAGAAGAGTACCGAAAGGCATTGGTTAAAGACAAAAAATATCAGTCGCGATATAATCTTGGGAATAGCATATACAAGCAAGGAAGGTTTGAAGAAGCAGTAAAGCAATATGAAGATGCTTTAGAAAGCTCTAAGAGTGATGGGGTGAAATCTTTGATCTATCATAATCTTGGCAATGCTTACTACAACAATCAAAAGTATGAAGAAAGTGTAGAGTCATACAAAAATGCACTAAGGCTCAATCCCAATGATATAGAAACGAAATACAACCTGGCGCTTGCTCAAAGACAATTGCAATTGCAACAGCCACCTCCACCACAGCCCAACAATGAACAAAGTGATCAAAATGAGGATGAACAGCAAGATCAACAACAACAGCAGCAAGATCAAAATCAAAATAACCAACAACAAGATCAGCAAGATCAACAACAACAACAGCAGCAACAACAGGAAGAAAATAAACCACAAGAAAGTAAAAGGAAGTTGACGAAAGAGGAGGTCCAAAAGCTATTGGAAATCATAGAGCAGGAAGAACAAAAAGTCCAGGAAAAATTGAGAAAATCTAATGCCCAACCTACCAAGAGTAAGAAAGATTGGTAGTTTTCATTTGTCCTATAAAAACAAAAAGTTATGAAGCAGCTAATGGTATCATTTGTTTTTTGTGCAGGTTTGTTCAGTGTGTTAACTGCTCAGAAAGAACCAAAATTTACATTGGAAGTCAGTTCTGATTCTATTCTTTTTGGCAATTACTTTTTGGCAACTTTTACATTGGAAAATGCACAGAGTTATGAATTTCAGGCTCCTGAATTTGAGGGTTTTGAAATTGTAAGTGGCCCCAACCAGTCTACAAGTTATAGTATGATGAATGATGAGGTCAGTCAAAAAATCGCGTATTCCTATTATCTCAGGCCTATTGAGCTTGGCATTTATTACATACAACCTGGAGGCATCATGGTGGAAGGCCAATTGTACGAAACCCTTCCTACAGAGATAATGGTCGTACCCAACCCTGAAGGTAAGATCGTAAATCCTCATCCAAAAACTCCAGCTTTTGGCATGGGATTGGACGGTTTTTCTCCATTCAACATCCCAAATGACTTTTTTGATATAGGCGACAATATGTTTAGAATGCCAGACTTGACTCCTATAAAGCCTAAAAAAGAGACAGAGTTGGAGAAGAAAAAGAAAAAGAAGAAAATTTATAAAATGTAGGATAATAGATTATAAGTTTATGAGATGATAAGGTTAGCCTCTTAACCTTATCATCTCATAAACTTATAATCAAAAATTGAATTATTATTCTTTTAGTTTTACTTAGTTTCGTTCTAAGCACAAATACAACAGCATAAAAATGTCATCAAAATTCATTGGTTTAATCTTCACATTGTTCTTTTTGTCTGCTCCCCTTTTTGGACAAAATGAAGTAAGTTTCGAAGCTTATGCTGATGCAAAAAGAATCGTTAAGAACAGTTACTTCGAGCTGGTATATACACTTAAGAATGCAGATGGAACCAGGTTTACACCACCTTCCCTTAGGGACTTTATTGTAGTATCAGGTCCTAATCAGTCCATGCGACGTACTATTATTAATGGTGTCGGATCATTAGAAGTAGGTTTTGCTTATACCTTACAGCCTCGTTCTAATGGAAAATTTACCATTAAACCTGCCACTATTATTGTGGATGGAAAAATACTTAAGTCTAACCCTGTACAGATCGAAGTAGTTGAAGGACAGGTCAGTACAACTGATGAAGAAAAGCAGTTTTTTGTAGAAGCCATACCTGAAGTTCAAGAAGCGTATGTAGGACAGCAGATCTTACTTGATTATAAATTATTTACTACGGTTGATATTGAGAGCTATAATATTTTGGAAGAATCTCAATACCAAGGTTTTTATGCAGAAGATCTGGCACGTTTCAATACACGCGTGAGCAAAGAAATTATTGACAACATTCAGTACTTAAGCAGAACGCTCAAGCGGATAGCGCTTTTCCCTCAGCAGGCTGGAGATTTGTCAGTAGATCCTATGCAGCTTCAATTGGGAGTAGCTGATGGGAGTCGATCGAGTAGCTTCTTTTTTAGCCGCCCGATAAAAAGGGTTCCGGCTATGACCAGTCAACTGGATTTGGTAGTGAAATCTTTACCTCCCAATGCTCCACCTACTTTTTCCGGGGCAGTTGGCAAATATAAAATGGCCACCAATTTAAACCGCAAGCAGGCAACTACGGATGATGTATTGAGTTTGATCATCAGTATTTCCGGAGATGGTGATGTGAAAAGGGTACAACCGCCTTTGGTTGATTTAGGGGACAATTTTGAGGTATATGATCCCAATGTAAAAGAAGAAAAAGTATACGAGCTGAATGGCCGACTGATGGGGAAGAAAACCTATGAATATCTGGTAGTACCTCAAAAAGTAGGCTCTTTTAGAATAGAACCGGCCTTTACCTATTTTGATACAGATAGTGCAAAATATGTGACCATCCAAACTCAAGCTTACGGTGTAAATATCAAAGCAGGACAGAACACTGTAAAACCTGCTGAGAATATTGCAGCCTTGACGGAAGAAAAACCGGTTTACATAAAGTCATTGATGGAGATCAAAGGCTTACATAAGCAATCGGGACCTTTTCTAGGATCTATGGCTTTTTGGATAGCTTTTATTTTACCCCTACTCGCTTTATTGGGCGTCATCTTATACCGGAGAGGAATTGACAAGAAAGCGGCCATAGATCCGGCCATCCTCAAAAGAAGAAATGCTAAGCAGGTTGCCGTACAGCGTTTGGAGGTAGCCAAGTCTTTAATGAGCGAACAAAAAAGCAGATCTTTCTATGATGAAATTTCTAAGGCCATGATCGAATACCTCAATAGTAAATTCGAAATTCCTCTATCGAGCTTTTCTAAAGATGTGGTCCGTTCCAAATTAGAAGAGTTAGAAGTAAAAGAATTGACCGTGACTCACTTCATGGATGTACTTACCAATTGTGAGATGGCTTTATTTGCTGGTAAAGATGGCATGGAAAACATTCAAAACACCTATGATGCAGCTGTAAATGCAATTACAGAGGTTGAAGATGAATTGAGTTGATGTACACATACACTTACCCGGCCATCTAAAAAATGCTGATTATTAGTATTTTACAGGCCAAATTATTAAGTTGAGGTTCCAAAACAAATAAACATTGAAATATTGCAGCTTATAAGACCAGTGTCCCTCTCGAGGGGGTAAGGGGTGTACTTACAACGGACGAAGAAGTTGAAGATACAGTGTCCCTCTGGAGTGATCAAGAAAAAGCAGTGTCCCCCTACGAGGGGGCAGGGGGTGGAAAACCCCTAGAACTAAAAACTTTCCCCAACCCATCCACCGGCCAAGTCAACATCGACATCAAAGCCTTCATCGGCAATGCAGCAGTTTTAAGGGTCCAAAACCTAAACGGACAAGTCGTGTACAGCGAAAACCTAGGCATGGTCTACCAAAATCAACAGCAAATCAACCTGAATGAATTAGAATCCGGCTTATACCTATTAACGATCGAATCAGCCGGGCAATTGGCTACTAGCAAACTAGTGATAAAATAAAAAGTAATAGTAGTATTGTAATTCAACGGGGTTCTTGCGCAGCAAGAACCCTGTATTTTTTTGGGTTCTACCAATGAAAATCAACAATATAGATTATACTATTTAACCAAAGTATTTCACTATTTGACCAAGTCAAATAGTGAAATACCTTGCCCAAATAAGATAATACTCCTTCCCTTTTTTCACCCACTTTTGTCCTCGACAAGTATTTCAAAGTAAGTACAGTAGAACCAACCCATTAAAGAGTACTGTACTTTAACTCAAATGCAAAAGACATGAACACGCAAGCTACTTACAAACTTATTTTAGCACTGATCGCACTGCTAAGCTATCAAACGACCACTTTTTCACAGAGGACATTAGGTTGTAATGAATCCCTTCGGATCAACAGTTTGACCTACCAAGATTTAATCATCCCGGAAGGTATTTCACAAATCACCATTGAACTGCGAGGAGGTGATGGAGGTAATGCAAGACTAAAAGGAGGGACTTGTGACCGCAGGGTGAGAGGAGGTGCTGGAGCAACAGTTACGGCTACATACGCAGTGAGCTCAGACCCAAGTAAAGGTGAAAAAGTGGTAATGCGACCTGGAGGTAGATTAAGAGTTTTTACAGCGGAAGCCGGACAAAATGACGATAAAGGCTGTACAGGTTTAACTGTAAATGGAGCGGGTGGAGGATCATCCGCTATACTTTATAGTCCACCAAATAGCAATGATGGGCGATGGAGAGTTCTGGCAGTTGCAGGAGGAGGAGGAGGAGGATCTCGGCATGTTGCAGGTTCATTCAGAGTAGGGGATGGAGGTGCTGCTAGAATAGATGGTACCAATGTCTCATCAACTAAGGGAGGGGCTAATGGCCTTTGTCCTGAGGGACTAGGTGACGTACAACCAGGAGAGTCAATTAGATGTCAATCTTTAAATGATAATTTTCCAAAATCTATGGATGGTGATGATGTTACACGTCTTCCTGATGACATTAGGACCTTTTCAACTAACTTAAGAGATAATTCTTTTGCAGTAAATACAGGTGGATATGATGGCTCCAATCCGAGAGGCGGTGATGGTTTTACTGGTGGCGGTGCAGGTATAACTGGCGGTGGCGGTGGCGGTGGATTCTCAGGTGGTGCGGCAAGAAGAGCTTTTGGTGGTGGTGGTGGCGGAAGTTACTACACTTCATTTTTTAGTCCTACCAATATAGATGTAAAGGGAGGTCAAAATGGTGGAGCTACCAATCATCCTACTCGTGGTTATGCAATCATCAGAACAAGTGTCTCTTCCACAGCCAACTGTAAAGCCAATGTAGCAGTAGCGATTGGGCAGGACTTAAACATTCAGGACATAGATATGGGATCTGACTTAAATTGTAATGATTATTTGGAGTTGTATGACCCAAGGCTAAACAAAGTGGTAAGTACTTTATCCTACACCTGCGAAGATTTTAATAACAATAATCTTACAGCCGTATTACGTGTACAAAATGGAAGAGGTCAGGTGACAAGTGAATGTAGTACGATTATTGACATAGTAGATGATACACCTCCTGAGGTGGAATATTTATCAGGTATACAATATGATCCCCTAAAACTACTTACCTTTAACTATTTATTTGATAATGATGATAACCCGACCATTAACCTATTGCCTGGCTCTTTGTTCAAGTGGTCGGATCAATGTGATGTTGAAGTCATTTCGGCTGCCATAAATGATATGCCTATTGCCAAACTAGGCGATCAATATGTTTTTTCATTTGATTGTAGCCACCTTGGAAAAAACAAGTCTTCCTTTACTTTAAAAGATCTGGCAGGGAATACCACGACTGTTAGCTTTGAAATAAATATTGAAAGTTCAAATCCCCCAACCATATTTAGTAAGAACACCAGTATTACATTAGATCTAAATGGCAAAGCAAGCATCAAGCCGGAAGATGTAATGACTCAAGCACCTTCTGATAACTGCAAGATTATAGCAGCACTCAAGGTAGAACCTAACTCTTTTGATTGTTCCAACTTAGGTGATAACCAAGTAAGAATTACAGCTACTAATGCCAGTGGTTATTCAAGTACTAAAACAGCCACAGTAACTGTTAACCCTAACCCAAGAGCTTCAGTAGTCCCCACAGCCAATTTTGATATTATGTATTTACCAAGTAATCAGGATAAAATTGTTCAACCCCACTCTGTTTTCTTTGATATAATAAGTTGTGTTGATGTCGAACTTATTGAATTCACATTGAATGGCGCTTCAGTTGAATTGAGCAATGGTGAATTTGCAATTGATTTTACATGTAATGAAGTAGGAACCAATGAGCTGACATTAAAAGTGCGAGATGCATCTGGAAATATTGTAAGCGGTACACGCCAAGTCACATTGATTGACGAAGTAGCTCCTATAATCACGACAAAGGACATTACCATCAATTTAGATGAAAATGGTAATGCATCGATCAGCCCGGAAGATGTTACTGAAAGTTATTCTGACAATTGTGGCATTGAAATAATTACCGTATCCCCCAATACTTTTGATTGTTCCAAGATAGGTGAAAATGAGGTGACGATTACAGCCAGAGATATCCATGGAAATATGAGCACAGAAAAAGCCCAGCTTGTGTTGAATGATGTATTAAAACCACAAATCACGACAAAGAACATTACGATCAATTTAGATGAAAACGGCAATGCATCGATCAGCCCGGAAGACGTTACTGAGAGTTATTCCGACAATTGTAGCATTGAAACAATCACCGTATTTCCCAATACTTTTGATTGTTCCAATATAGGTGAAAATGAGGTGACCATTACAGTTAGAGATATCCATG
>JBCBCD010000137.1:3348-10887 GCA_038530915.1 Bacteroidota bacterium | reverse complement strand
ACAAATACAGCCTTGACTTTTTTGGCTTCGTTTTTGGGTCAAACCAAAAAGGAAGAATTAAAGTAAAGTGTTGATAGTTAAATTATTATGCAAAAAGGAATAGTTTAGAATTTAAAAAGTCCGAATTTTCGAATTAATCGAAAATTCGGGATAACTCATGTTTATTTAATTGGTCTTTAGTTCACCATTGTAAGAACGGTTGGCATCCTTGGTCGTAATCATCCAATAAAGTGATTTTGAGAAGACAGTTGAACACCTTTTCATCGCTCATTATCAGACCATTACTTAATTGCTTTTAAAGAAATTACCTGAAGATTTGATAAATAGTAGACATTCAAAGGCAATCCCTTAGTGCAGCGGATTATCCTGTCCCAGCATAATAGTAAAAAAATCATCATTTATGAAAAAGACTTTTCTACATCTATTACTTATTGTGCTTTTGGGAGGACTGATTTATGTAAGTATATTTCCTAAGCAAGAAATTGAATTTAAGCCCGAAAGTGAAGGCCTTGAAGAATGGAATAAGTTGCGCTTTGCAGATCCTAAGACTGGGGAGATTGCTGCTGACTTACGAATCAGTGAATACGAGTTTATCAAGAAACAATTCTTATCCAGTACAGCTAAAAGCAGTTCATTTATTGATCTGCAGGTTACCAATCGAGGGCCATGGAATGTTGGTGGTCGTTCGCGTGCGATTGGTATGGATTTGGATAATCCTTCCATCATTTTGGCTGGTGCTTCCAATGGAGGTTTGTGGCGCTCTGCGGATGGGGGGGGAAGTTGGACTAAAGTATCCCAAAGTGATGGTCCAACTCAATCTGTAACTGCCATTATTCAAGACCCTAGAGAAGGTTTCCGCAATCGTTGGGTTTATGGTACTGGGGAGCTTAGTTTTTTTCAAGGTGCAGGAATTTACCAATCGCTTGATAATGGACTCACTTGGGACTTAGTGGAAAATACCCTAAATGTACCCAATGAGCCCTTCGCCAATACACATAAACTGGCCATAGATCAGGATGGTACCCTATGGGTCGCAAGTTCCAAAGGTATATATGCGTTAATAGAAGGATCAACTGATTGGGAGACCGTTTTTTCAGGGCAAAGCGAAGGATTTTACTCCGTAACGGTGGACATAAACAATGTAAAATATGTAGCAGTACGAAATGATGATATCTATCGATCGGAAGACGGTAGTAACTGGGAAGCCCTTAACTTTCCTGAGACCGTTTTTTCACGATTAAACCTAGAAGCATCTAAAGAAGAAAATCCTACATTGTATTACACGGCTACGCAAAATATTGATGAAAATGGAAATCCACTCTTGCTTTGGGCCTATAAAGATGGGATATGGACAGAGCTGACAGACAATATGAATGGAGAACTCTTACCCTATCCTCTTGTAGCTTGGTCGACTGCCCTGCAAATACATCCAATCTTCCCGGAAAATATTTTCCTTGGTAATGTGGACCTGATTCGCTCAAAAGATGCCTTTACCTCAAACGATAAAATCCGGATTTTATCCAAGTTCTTACCCGATTCATTGTTCATTCGGGGAACAGAGGTCATTGGCGATCTTTTACATGTAGATCATCATGATCTATTCTTTGAGCCTGGTAATGAAACCAAAGCACTTTCAGTCAATGACGGTGGTATTTACATGACGGAGGATATTTTGGGAGAGGATACTATGATTTGGTATAGTCTGAATAATGGCTATCTAACGACAGAATTTTATGCAATTGCTATTGATGAATACAGTCCAGTATTCGATCCGAGTTTGGTCATGGGAGGCACTCAAGACAATGGTAGTTGGATATCTACCAGCTTAGATCCTGAAGCAGATTGGACAAATGTAGGACCTGGTGATGGAGGATATTGTTTTATTCCAGCAGATCCATCTTTTCTATATGTATCTTCTCAATTCGGTACAATCTTGCGCATTGATCTTTCTGATTCCTTAGGCACATCGATCAAACCTTCTTTTGTAGGATTTGGAAGCTTGTTTATTATTCCATTTGAGATGGATCCATTTAATAATGATCGATTGTATTTTCCGGACCAAAACACGATATATTGGAATGATGGCCCTTCTGCAACGACAGAAAATTGGAAAAAAATTAGCAATAGCACAACTCCTGGCAACTCGATTATTTCAACACTGAACGTTAGTAAGGCTACTCCTGACTGGTTATTTTATGGTATAACGCAAGGAAGAATCTTCAAACTTTTTCAGCCCGATCAGGATCAATCACCACGAATCGAAATTACGCCCTTTGATAGTACTAACAATCGCCCTGCTATCGGCTATGTATCGAATATTGCCACTAATCCCGATGATGCAAATGAGCTATTAGCTACTTACTCTAGCACAAACGTCCATAGCTTATACCACAGTTTAGACCAAGGAGCAAGTTGGCAAGCCGTTGGTGGGAATTTAGAAGAATTTCCAGATGGCACAGGAAATGGACCCCGAGGAACCTGGGCGCACATTATTCCTAACTATACTGACCAAAACTTAACACTTTACTTGTTTGGAACATCTGCAGGACTTTATGCAACCACGTCTTTAGATGGTCAGGCAACCAAATGGGAATTAATTTCTCCTGAGCTAATTGGGACCACTGAGATATCGATGATCCGATCCAGAAACGATGCAGGTTTTATTGCTGTGGGTACAAAATCAAGTGGTATTTTCCAGGTTGATTATCCAGCTGGTCAGTTTACGACCAACACCAATGAAGTGCCCATTGCTAAGGAAGTTTCTATATTCCCAAACCCAGCTAGAGACTTTGTTCAATTAAGGGGGGATTTAGTTGGAAGTGACTATGCTGAAATGCGCTTAGTTAATCTACAAGGGCAAGTTTTATTCCGTCGCAGAATCAGTAGTCCTATTGACGAGCGAATAGATCTATCAGCTTATTCTGAGGGGAGTTATTTCATTCAAGTCGCAGCAGAGAATAGAACCACTTTAAGTAGATCATTTATAATCAGTAGATAAAAGGTACATTTAAATACAATGTCAATATGTCAATAGATCTGTCATTTTTACAGCATACAACTTTTGGAACGAATTCTGCATTATTAATAGCAGCACGGAAATATACTTTTCCAATTCATCTTCTATGGTCATTGATTGAAAAGAAAATGAGTGAATACAGAGACAAAAGACCATAGACCAAAAGACAAATACAATGTTAGAATTCCTTGAAAACAGAAACACTCAATCGAATTCCTTTGAACAAAGCAGTGAAGATGGACCTATATTGGATGCTTACTCAAATGCAGTAGTCAATGCATCTAAAAAAGTAAGTGAAGCCGTTGTACAGATAAAAGTCAAAAAGAATACACCGCAAAGAAATAAGAGAAGAAACCAACCCGGATTTGGTGGTGGTTCCGGCTTTATCATATCGTCTGATGGCTATGTAATTACTAATAGTCATGTGGTGAATAAGGCAGATGCCATTGAAGTGGTGTTACAAGATGGTCGTTCTTTTAAAGGGCGCACGGTAGGTGATGACCCTTCCACTGATATTGCAGTGGTAAAAATAGATGGTGAACACCTGAAAATTGCACGTTTTGGAGATTCTTCCAATTTGCAAGTAGGACAAATTGCTATTGCGATAGGTAATCCTTATGGCTTCCAATATACCGTTACCAGTGGGGTAGTAAGTGCATTGGGGCGTACCTTACGTACCGATAATGGGCGATTGATAGATGATGTCATACAAACGGATGCGGCACTCAATCCCGGCAATTCCGGTGGCCCGCTGATTGATTCCAATGGCTTGGTAATTGGAGTGAATACAGCTGTTATTTTACCGGCACAAGGCATTTGTTTTGCCGTTTCTGCCAATACAGCGGCTATGATAGCTGGCAAACTTATTATTGATGGTAAGGTTAAAAGAGGTTATCTGGGTATTTCAGGTCAAACCATTCCTATTAATCCAAGAAATCGACAGCGTTATCAGCTTGAAAATGCTTCTGGTGTATTGGTACATGAAATAGAAGCGGATGGTCCGGCCTATAATTCAGAATTGTCGCCTGGTGACATTATTATTGGTTTTGAAGAAAAATCAATTGGTAGTATAGATCAGTTGCATGCTGCATTAAATGATGATACCATCGGTAAACGTCACGTTTTGACCATATTACGGACAGGTCGAAAACGTAAAGTACAAGTTATTCCGGGAGAATTAAAGTAACTTTATAGCCAATGTTTTTTGGCTTTGTCAAAAAACATTGGCGGTGTAACTGGTTATTGTTGCAACATTGTTGCGTTTTGACTATGTTTATGCTTTAATTGCGATAACTAGTACTTGTATGTTGATTCGTTTTTTTACCTCGATAGCGTGTTGCCTTTTTATTTTTCCTTCAATTTTTGCACAGACTTCCAAGTGTGAGTTTGAAGTAGAAGGTTATGCATTTGATTATGAGACTAAAAAACCTCTATCATTTGTTAATGTGAGTATCAAAGGTACCACTTTAGGTACTGAAACTGATGATGAAGGTTATTTCAGGCTGACAGATCTGTGTGAAAAAGAATATGACTTGGTTTTTTCTTACCTGGGTTATAAAACGGTAGAGCATCACCATGATTTTCACCATCCTTCAATTGAAGTTTTCTTGGCTCCGGATGGAGTTTTATTGGAAAGTATTGTTGTTGAAGCCGAAGCAGTAAAAGGCGATTTGAATACCAATACGGCTAGTAGCTTAAGTTCAAAAGAATTAGAAAGTGTAGCTTCTGAATCTTTTGGTGATGTAGCAAGTAAGATTTCAGGCGTGAGTATGTTGAAGGTTGGGCAAAATGTAGTAAAGCCTGTGATCCATGGTTTGCATAGTAACAGAATATTGGTGGTTAATGAAGGTTTAAGGCATGAGTTTCAAAATTGGGGAACCGATCATGCGCCAGAAATAGATCCTTCTTTAATTGATGAATTGACCGTCGTGAAAGGTGCAGCTACAGTAAGGTATGGTCCAGATGCCTTGGGTGGTGTCATACTAATAAATGCACCTAAGATGGAATTATCCACTCCATTGAGAGGGCAAGTACGATTAACTGGAAAATCGAATGGCCGCTCGGGAGAAGCTACTGTAAAATTGCAAAAAGGATTCAAATGGTGGAGTGTCATAGCGTCAGCTTCACGCCTTAAACAAGGAGATTTAAGTGCTCCTAACTATTTGCTAACCAATACAGGCAAAGACGAGGAAAGCTATGCTGCCGGATTGAGAATACATCCTTTACCGGAATTAGATGTGGAAGTATATTATAGTAAATTCAAGCAAGAGCTGGGTATTCTTAGAGGTTCTGTAAATGGTAATTTAGATGATCTATTATTGGCATTGGAATCAAATGAACCTATATTTATTCGACCTTTTTCTTATGATATCAATACGCCTAAGCAAGGAGTTGAACACGATTTGTATAAGGCAAAAGCTTCTTGGGTGACCAATAAACAATCGTTCACAATTCAATATGGTTACCAACTCAATAAGCGGAAAGAGTTTGATGTAAGAAGAGGTAATGATCTTGAAATACCTAATATTAATCTTGAATTGATCAATGAAAGCTTAGATGCAGAGTGGGTACATCCTTCCATAGGCATTTTATCAGGTAGAATTGGAGCTCATTGGTCAGAACAAACAAACGATAATATTCCGGGTACCAACACCATTCCTTTTATTCCAAATTATGATCAGGTAAGATATGGAGCTTACTTAATAGAAAACCTTGATTTTGGAAATAGTTTATTAGAGTTTGGAGTGCGATACGATTATCAGACTGCAGATATTGCCGGTAGAGAACCCAATAATAACATTTATAGAAATACAATTACCTATGAGAATTTTTCAGCAACCATTGGGTACAAAACACAATTAAATGAACACACGACATTCAGAACCAACTTAGGTACAGCTTGGAGGCCACCTAATATCTCTGAATTGTATCGCTTTGGACGACACTTGAGTTTCTTAGAGTATGGTTTGTGGCGCTATGAAATCAACGAAGAAAGAGATTTGATATCCACTAGGAGGATTTTAGATGAAGAAGACCGTCCAGTGCCATCTGAAGTAGGTTATAAATTGATTAATACTTTTGAATACAACAAAAATGGTTTTCAGGCGGAAATAACAGCACATGTCAACTTTATTGAAAACTACATCAACGCCATACCCGGTGGACTCACTCGAACTGTAAGAGGAACCTCGCCTTTCTTCCTTTATGTTCAGGATGATGCGTTGATCTGGGGAATTGATTTTGCAGCGAAGTGGGAACATTCTGAATTGTTTAGCTCAAACTTTAACACCAGCTATGTGTGGGCTAGAAGTTTACCTGATAATGACTTTTTCGCAGATATTCCACCTATAATCGTTAACTATGAAATAGCTTTCCGCCCTAGGTTTTCTTTTTTAGATGATTCACAATTCAAGTTGTTTACTCAGTACACTTTTGAACAATATGAGCATCCCAGAATTCTTACTGTGGATGAGATCATTAATGCCTTTAGAACAGATGTTGAGTTATTTGCCAATAATGCTAAAACCTTTGATTTGGCTCCACCACCACCAGGTTTTTGGTTATTCAATGTTTCTTGGGAAGGGCGAAAAGGGCATTTGGGTTGGCAATTCCAAGTGCAAAACCTACTTAATACCTCTTATCGCCGTTACACAGACCGTCTGAGATATTACGCAGATGACATAGGACGAAATTTCATTTTGTCTCTCAGTTATCGAATTTAGTATGAAATGCAATATTGTTGCATAAATATTTGCAACACTGTTATTCCTACTATATATTTGCAACACTGTTGCATAAAACAACCAATATGATTCAAAAATTTACTTTTCTTTTACTATTTAGTTTTTTGTTTTGTTCTTTTTCAATCGCACAAGTTTCACAAGTTAATCTTGTATTTACACCCATGACAGGTGGAGGTGCTCCCATTCAGGCAGGTGCTACTGATAGCGGCAATGGTTTGCAAGTGAATGGACCTATTAGTTTGGATGAAAGTACCGAGTATTCTTTAGTAATTAATCTTACAGATCAAACAACCAATTACAATAATTTAAGAGATGAAATCCAGTTCTTTATAATTGGATCAGAAGGAGCTTTCAGAAATAACATTTCTTTGGATGATGCAGACACTAATAGTTTACCTGTCGGGTTTTTAAGTACGTTGAATACAGAATGTACAGAGGCTAATACCAATGGTACACTTAGAATAGCATTAAGAAACTTAGGTAATGCTAAAGCTGCTAACAGTATGATTACAGATGGTACTGGTGTGTTTGATTTAAGTTGGGATGTAACCATTATAGATGATACTACAGCGCCATCGTGTGAGAATGAAGAAGAGGTGATTACGGATGTGATATTAAGTTTCATTCCAGCAAGTGGAGGGGATACAATCAGAGCCAGAGCACAAGATCCGGACGGAGAAGGAGTATTGGACTTAGAGGTATTGGATGAGATCAACTTGAATGAAAGTGAATCATACGAGTTGCAAATCGAATTGTTGAATACGGTAGCGGATGAAGTGA
>JBCBCD010000137.1:0-3248 GCA_038530915.1 Bacteroidota bacterium | reverse complement strand
GGGTGATCAATATAATAGATGATACAGATGCGCCATCGTGTGAGAATGAGGAAGAAGTAATTACAGATGTAATTTTGAGTTTCATTCCAATGGACGGAGGAGATACATTAGTAGCAAGAGCGCAAGATCCAGATGGAGAAGGTGTATTGGGCTTGGAAGTTATTGAAAATATTGAACTGGAGCAAAATACCACTTATGAGTTACAAATCGAATTGTTGAATACAGTAGCGGATGAAGTGGTGACAGAAGAGATCATGGAGGAAGACGATGAGCACCAGTTCTTTTTCGCATGGACAGATGGTTTGTTTGCTGATCCTATGGGGAATGGTAATATTGACAATAGAGACGATGCTGTAAATTATAATGATTTTGATGGGAATAACAATCCATTAGGTTTATCAACTACATGGACGACTTCTTCTGAATTGCTACAAGGTACTTTCACCGTACTTTTGAAGCACCAACCAGATGTTAAGACAGATATGTCAACATCAGATGATGGAGAGACAGATTTTAGACTTGAATTTGGTTTCAATACTGTAGTAACTTCTACACAAGAAGTAGTACAAAACGCTACTGAGTTTAAAATTGCTCCTAACCCAGCTGATCAGTTCATCAACTGGTCCTTGGATCAAGTTCAGGCTCAAGATTTACAGTTGGAAATCTACGATCAATTAGGAAGGTTGATGAAAGTTTACAACCAACCTGATAACAGAATTAATGTTTCAGAATTTAATAGAGGTACTTATGTGATTTTAGCTCGTACGGATCGTAAAGTATGGGTTAAGAGATTCGTGAAGAATTAATCTTATAAGTCCTAAAAAGAATAATATACAATCTTAAATTTTTCGAGAACTATTGGTTTTAATAATTCGAGGCTTCCTTCGGGAAGCCTCTTTTTTTTTGTCCAATATGTTAAAAACGCCGAATTCGTTGTTTCAACGAAATTTTCGTTATATATTTAAAGCATGAATCAATTAAATGAGAAAGAAGAGCAAGTCATGCAAATTCTTTGGCAGCTTGAAAAAGCATTTGTCAAAGAAATTCTTGATTTGATGCCAAAACCCAAACCACCGGTAACTACTCTTTCTTCACTGGTAAGAAAACTGGAAGACAGAGGATTAATAGGACACGAGTCTTTTGGTAAGGCACATCGTTACTTTCCAATATTAAAGCGTTCTGAATACAGAAAAGCTTCCTTTAAACGTTTGTTAAAGCAATATTTTCAGGATTCTCCTGAAGAATTGTTGTCTTTTTTTGTTAAAGAGGAAAATCTTGATTCTGCAGAACTAGACGCTTTATTGGAAAAAATTAAAGACAGGGATAAGCATGGTAAAAAATAATTGGTACATAGGCCTATTTCTTTTTCTACTATTGAATGCTTGCAATATTCAACCAACTGAGTGGGATGGAGCTCAAGAAAAAATAGAAGAGGAAGAAGATTCTCTTATAGTAGACCGATTTTCCTATTACCGAGAAATGAAGCCTAGTAAGTATGCCTTGGAATGGGGAAATGTCTCCTTGCCCATGTATCAATCAGATCGTGAAACAGTCTTTACCGGTGCCGTTGAGATGAGTATGAATGATTTTTATAAACTCATCAAACAGGAGATTAATCTAACTGAAGAAGAACAGCAGAAGCCATATGTAATCCAATTTATGCATCGCTTGGCTTTAGAAAGTGGACTTCCTCGGTTTTGGTTGCCTTACCCTGAACAAAAAAACGGTCGCTTATCACCAACAGATATAAAGTCGATTCAGCAACAAATTGCAGCGGGTCATGGACTTAGAATGAGGATTTTTTCTCCAATTGATAGTCTTGATTTTTATGCCAATGTGTTTGTTACCAATCCATTTGCCACCTATCAACCAGATTTGAGTGTTCGATCAAGGTATTTTTCAGATGTCTATAACTTTCAGTTGATTCAGCAAGAAGGTAAACCCGCTATTTTGAGGATAGATACTACTGTAAAAAGTACATCGCATGTATTGGACATGTACAAGGACAATAAAAAGTTTCAAATCTTACACATTCCTGGGTTTGAAACCAGAAGAAGAGCCTGGATGGGAGATATGTTCTCCAATAAGGAAATAGTTAAAACACTTTTATTAGATAACCCTTATGATCTATTGACGCTTAGTGAATATGTGGACTATGATACCAGAAACGTTACGCTGCATTGGGGGAAAATGGAATCGAAGCTAAACAGCGAAAATTATTCACTACAGTTTTTTAGAAAAAGCATACAACAGGAATCTTTCCTTGAAGTAGGTGAAAAAACATTAAACCTTAAGAATGTACACATCATTTTCAAACATGAGACTTCAAGGCCCGAGAGAGTAGTTACCTCAGATTTGAATCATCCTGATTTGATCAAAAGATTACTCAGGTTACCGGACAGGTCGAGTGTGTATCTGGATAGATTAGTGGTTGAAGATGAAGACGGAACCAACTTTCATTTTCCAGAGTGTTTTGCTTTTCACATAGAAAGAAAAAAAGATTTTGAAATAGAAGTTACTGAGTCAGAAGATGATAAATATCCCATATTAAATGTAACACATAAGGACAATCTACTTCAAATCAAGATTGAATCTATGCCCTTTGAGCAGGTCATTTCCTATCTATTGGATACACCTATAGAAGCGGTTCAATTTAATGGATTTGAAAGATTTCCCTACATGGATATGTATTTTTCATCAACTAATTTGACAGAAAGAGATGGCAAGCAGCTTTTACTTACAAAGCTGCAGCAAAATTATGACTTCAGCGTCGAAATACTAGGAGAGGAGCCAGTATTGTCATTAGATCTAATGGATGAGGAATTGCTCCCTCCTGTTTCAAGATTAAATCGAAAGAAGGATAGCTACATAAAATTTACTGACGATCAAGGCATTCGTAAAGCAACATTTAAGCAAGTTGCTTTACCCGAATTAGCCCAACTACTTGCATATGATCTGCATTTACCGGTTATCGATTTTACGAATAAGTCAGGTCAGTTTGATTTGGAATTAACCTACGAGGACAGAAAAGACTTAACAAAACAGTTACGCGATTATGGGCTTGCCCTTAATTGGTATGAAGGAGATTTGAAAGTATTGATATCAAAGTATAGTCAGTAGGTCATATTGTTATGCTGTCATGCTGTTATTCTGTCATTTTATTACTACTACTAGACAAGATAACCATATGACAACATAACAGCATGATAACATAACAAGATAAACTATGGATATTCGAATGAGTCAGT
>JBCBCD010000136.1:0-11018 GCA_038530915.1 Bacteroidota bacterium | reverse complement strand
CCTTTAATGTTTTTTGACTTTTCTGATTATTAAAATAGTGATTAACTAAACGATCAATTTCAAAAATGAGAATAACCGGAATCATAATGACAAGCACACTGGAAAGACTAAATTCCATATAATTAAAGAAATGCAAAATGTAAATCTGCAGGTACAATACGGCTCCTACCATTAATGGAATTAGTAGTCTAAACAGAAAGCCTTCAAAAACTTTATTCATACCAAAGTAGATTATATGCCTCCAATTGTTTTTAATATACAACAGATTAAAGGCTTTTATAATGCCTAACCACTTATTTTAAATAGTCACTAACTTTTTCAAGTTCGTAATCTGGATGGTACTTCACAAGCTCGTTTAATATGGGTGCATGCCCAGATCCAATTACAATTAAAATTCGGTCTTCAGCTTCGGCGATACGAGTGATATTGGCAAAGATTTTTAAATTTCTTTCATACCAGTCTGATACTAAATCTGCTCCGGGGTAATCCATGTTTTTGCCTATTTCCAACATTTTTATGTACATTCCATGACCTGCTTCTAAACGGTTCTTTTCGTTGTGCCTAATGAGTATATCTTTAATACTTCTGGACATCATAAACTCTTGTTCTTCTTTCATGTATGCATTCATCCACTTCTGCATATTTTGAAGTATATCTCCTTGCCCATTTTTTTGAGCATAGCCTACCATTGCACCATAGTCGAAATCACCAGCTGCATCGATACAATAGATTTTTTCATGATTAAGTTGTTTGGCTAGTCGGAATCCAATCTGCTGACTTTCAGGTTTTTGTAGTTGGTATTTGCCCTGGAGGTATTGTTGATACTTATTTTGCACAACCGTATCACTTCGAGTTTGCCAGCGCCTTTCTATCCCTATTTTCGTAGGATTGAATTTGGCCAAAAGATCTGTGACTTCTTTGATTTCTTTCTGCCTTTTTTCAGCTAATACATCATCTGCCTGCAGGTTATTTACATCTAATCCGGGATTGTCAAAATGATAACTGCCCAGAATAAGTATCTTAACCTGAGCCTTACAGTCATTTAGGTTGTAAATGGATGTGAAAAATAACAGCCAGATGGATGATTTTAAAACAGTTATTAAAGTGGACTTTACTTTCATTGGTATAGTTTGAAACGGTTTGTAATGTTTTGCAAACTATAATCACAACACCATACTTGAAACTTATAATTTTTAAACAAGGGTAAATGACCTTTGAACTTGGATAGTAGAGTTTTGATGCAGTTTTATAGACACCCTTACATCCTATACACTGCATCAAAAAAAGTCTTAGAATCAAACTTCAAAGCCTCAAGTGAAAGAGCTAGGTTTAATACGGACTGTTTTTGTTAACGCTACCTTTTTATTCAGCTGTATAATCAACTAAAAAGTCTGCTATTTTTCTATCATTAGACAATCGAGGAACTTTATTCTGACCACCCAGCTTGCCCTGTGTCTTCATATAGGCGCGAAATGCATCAGCTTTTAACGGACGTAATTTTAAAGATTGCAGAATGTTCCCTTTGATGAGGTCTTCATAATAAATGTTTTGCTGGACCATTTGCTGATCAATAAAGTCTGAAATTTTATCCAAGTGTTGTGGGGCTTCCTCAAATTCTACTAACCATTCATGGTAAGGAGTGCCTCCTTCCGGTGGATTTACTTGTGGAGCGACTGTAAACTCAGTAACGGAAAACGAAAATTTTTCTACTGCCGCCAGCATAGCTCTTTCTACCTCTTTACCAATTACGTGTTCGCCAAAGGCTGAGATAAAATGTTTAATGCGACCGGTAACCAGCAGGCGATAAGGGTTTTTAGAAACAAACTCTACAGTATCACCAATATTGTAAGCCCATAATCCTGCATTGCTATTGATAATGATGGCATAATTGACTCCTACTTCAATATCGCTGAGTTTTAATCGTGTAGGATGCTCATTGAATATTTCATCGGAAGGAATGAATTCAAAGAAAATGCCTGAATTGGAATTTAATAATAAGGCTTTTTCAAATGGATCGTCCTGAAAGGCAATAAAACCTTCAGAAGCAGGATAGGTCTCCACGCTGTCCAATCTTTTTCCTACCAATTGTTCCAAAGAAGCTCGGTAAGGTTCAAAGTTGACACCTCCATAAACGAATACACTATAATTGGGGAAGAGATCCTTAATGAATTTTTTTCCCGAAACCTCAAGTAATCGTTCGTAATACATTTGCACCCAGGGTGGAATACCACTGATCAGCGACATATTAGCATTGATCGTTTCTTTAACTATAGCTTCTAACTTGCTTTCCCAATCTTCAATACAATTGGTAGGATAAGAAGGTAATTGATTGGTCTTCAACCAGGAAGGCACCTGGTGGTTGACAATACCGGAAAGTCTTCCTGTTGGGATACCACCTACTTCAGTAAGCTCTGGACTTCCGGAAAGGAAGATCATTTTCCCATCTAGCCAATTGCCATTACCCGTTTTGGCATAATAGTTGAAAAGTGCATTTCTAGCTGTACCAAAATGGTTAGGCATGCTTTCTTTGGTTAGAGGAATATACTTTACTCCGGAGGTAGTACCGGAAGTTTTGGCAAAATATTTGGGCTTTCCTTTCCATAAAACATCAGATCTCCCTTCTTTAATTAAATCAACATAAGATCTAAGGCCTTCATAATCTCTAAGTGGAACTCTTTCTACATAATCCTGATAGGTACGAATGTTTGCAAAATCATGATCTTGACCAAATTTGGTGTGTTTAGCTTGCTCTATGAGGTGCTCAAATATTTGATCCTGAGTCTCTACTGCTTGTTGTGACCACTTTTCAATCGATCTGGCAATACGCTTTGCAAAAGGCTTTATAATGGTGGACTTGAATCCCATGCTTAAGTGATTTGTAATGATGAAGCTGGTTGAATTTAGCCATTAAGGAAAATTCAACCAGCTTCTAAAGCAAGGCGAAGGTAGAAACTTTTCAATGCTTTAAGTAAGTGAACAGTATTATCTATATCCTATTACAGACTCTTTTTTGCATCAGCTTCGTTAAAAAGCCTCACCGTAGCTAAGACTATGCTTGCGTTTTTTGTCTCGCTGATGCAAAAAATTATTCTGAAATAAACTTATACATAATATTGATCACTTACTTATTAAAACCTATCATAAGTTTCTATACGGCTATAGATTCTTTCTCATCTTCCAACATCATAGGATTATCGCAGTAGTTACATAGACTTAGATTACCTGATAACCTAGCACCGCAGTTGGTGCAATCATTTAAATTATAGTAACTATCTACTTTTGCCTCATTGTTCTTTTGAGTGGTGGGAAGTTTAAATGCTATTTGACCTATTGCAACTGTATCTTCCTCCTCTTCTGTGATTGGAATATTGTCATTATCACTACTAGTATTGTAGTTTTCTAAGAGTGGTTCCTTTGTTTCTTGAGTATTGGGCAGTGAAGCATCCGGCTCAGACTTAGTTGAATATCTACCTTCGAAAAGATGTGCTATGAATAAAACAACTATAGCCAAAGAAAGACAAGCAAAAATGATCGAAATAATCATTTCTCCTTCGCTTTTAGTAAAAAGAAAAAATACTAAAGCAGCGGCAAACAAGCCGGAGAATATTTTACCTAAAGATTTCATTATTATCGATTTTGTTGAAGTAATTTAGTTTGTTTCAATATCTATTTACATTTATAAAATAGGTTCATTATTGCTCTTTATTGATGAGTAATATCAATACTTTGAAGTGACAGCTGTCAATTGAATTACACTTTATTAAGTGGCAGTGGATGTAGAATGATGGTTAAAGAGGTGTATTTTGGTCTAAGGGTCTTTCAATTATTTCTTTTTTATTGTCATGAGACAAAAGAACCTATACAGCTTATGATTTTCCCAACAATTACTAACTACCTTATAAGAACATGTTAGAAAAAATAAACACACTAGCTACAATTGCACAAAGATTAGAACCAAGCCAAGAAGATAGAGACCACTGGGTAAAGGTAATGCATGAATATGCGAATGCTTTCCTTAATGAACTTCCGGAAAAACCTGCTTACGAAGAAGAACCACAAGTACCCAGCTTGCCGGATTTGGAATCCGGTGGCAAGTCAATGGAAGAACTCATTGAATTTGTAAATAACACGATAGATAGTACCGGTATCAATCCTGCCTCACCAAAGCATTTTGGATATATTCCTGGTGGCGGACTTTACACTACTGCCTTGGGAGATTATTTAGTGGCTGTGAGCAACAGATACGCAGGCATGTTTTTTGCAAATCCCGGAGCTGTACGGATTGAAAATCAGTTGTTGCGTTGGATGTGTGAAATGATCGGCTATCCGGATACTGCATTAGGCAATCTTACTTCAGGAGGTTCAATAGCAAATTTAATGGCTGTTACCACGGCCAGGGATCACTTCCGATTAAAAGCGACAGAGTTTTCAAAAGCCTGTATTTATTTAAGCGAACAAGTACACCACTGTGTACAGAAAGCGACTAGAATTGCCGGTATGAGGGAAGCCCCTATTCGATACATTCCATTGGATGAAAATTATAAGATGAAGGTGGATGAACTTAGGAAACAGATAGAAAAAGATATCGCAGCTGGCTATCGTCCTTTTTTATTGGTAGCATCCGCAGGGACCACTGATACCGGAGCCATAGATCCCTTGGACGAACTGGCCGATGTCGCTACTGAGTTTAATATGTGGTATCATATAGATGCAGCTTATGGTGGATTTTTCGTCTTGGTGGATGACTTAAAAGAAAAATTTAAAGGGATTGAACGATCAGATTCTCTCACCATTGACCCACACAAAGGCTTCTTTATCAGTTATGGCCTAGGTGCTTTTTTGGTTAGAAATGTAGAAACCTTATTCAAATCTCAATTTTATACCGCCGGATATTTACAAGATGCACTTGGAGAAAATCAGGAACTATCTCCTGCAGATTTATCACCAGAACTCACCAAACATTTCAGAGGTTTGCGAATGTGGATGAGCATGCAGTTACTGGGAATTGAGCCTATAAAGGCCGCGTTGGAGGAGAAAGCCTTATTAACGCAGTATTTTTATGAAAAAGTACAAGAGCTGGGTTTTCAAGTAGGTCCTTTCCCGGAATTGTCAGTGATGATCTATCGATATGTACCAGAAGATGGCGGCAGTGCGAATACTTTTAATGAAGCTTTAGTAGCATTTATACGAAAAGATGGACGTATTTTTTTGTCATCCACAACCATTGAAGGTGTCTATTGGATAAGAATGGCAGTATTGAGTTTTAGAACCCATCTTAAAGAAGTAGATTTGTGTTTAGACATTCTGAAAGAAGGACTTGAATATTTAAAATCCTAAATGACAACCGATGAAAACACAAATGATATTTACACTAATTCTATTCAGTGGATTAGTATGTTTTGGACAGAAAGCCCCCTTAACAATTGATGCTTATCCCGACTCCACCATAAGCCTAAGTGGCAACTTAAATCAAGGCGAGTTAATGGAGGACCTGAGCTGGGCATGGAATAGTTCGAATGCTTGTTTTGTAGCAACTCAGGCAACAAAGTTTAAAGGCAATCACCTATTGTATCAAACTGAACTTCCACGTCGGGCAGAATTGTACATCCGATTAAAGCCTACTTCGGGGAGTAAAAAACTATCACTTTACGCTTATAGCATAGGAAAGTCCTCTAATCGAATTGTACCCAACTTGCCTTCTTGTGTAAGTTGCGAAGCTTCATTTCGTTCTGATTTTGGTCAAACTAAATCAGAAAGAGTGGTAAGGTTGAATGCCATCAATAATCCTTACAAAGTTATCATTGGCGTGGCCGGAGAAGAGGGGATAACAGAAGCAGATTATACATTGGAATTGGAATGGATAGGGGGAAGGGCACCCAACCTAAAACAAGAGTTGACTGTTCCCGTTTTCAGAGCTCCTTCAAAGGAGAATGGTTCAACAATGTATACTTCAGATCTGTCAAACGGAGTTAAGGTCAATGATTTGAGTTGGGCATGGAATAGTTCCATCGCTTGTTTTGTAGAGCCCCAAAAGAAAAAGTACACAGGCAATCACTTACTTTTTTTGACAGAATTGCCAAAAAGATCAGAGATAACCATTACCATTACTCCTCAGGACCCATCAAAAAACTTTAGCTTGTACGCTTATAGTACCGGAAAGGGTAGAGCCAAATACATTCCGTATTTACAATCTTGTGTAAGCTGTGAAGCGGATCATAAATGGGATTATAAAAGAGTTGGCAAGACTCAAAACCATCAACGTTCTGTGCAGTTGAGAGCAATTAATAACCCTTATGACGTGGTGATTGGAGTGGCAGGTGCAGATGGAGAAACAGAAGGTGCTTTTACTTTAAAAATAGAATTGAAACAATAATTCGAACATGTTGGATAAAGCTGGTCGTAAGTCGAATTCAAGTTCATCAAAGAAAGAAGGCCCAAATGGGGATAATTTCCTCTTTGTGATTGCTATTGATGAGTACCAACAAATACCAAAGCTTTACAATTGCAAACGTGATGCAAAGAAGTTTATTGATTTGATGTGTGATCATTATCAATTTGAACGAAAAAATGTTATCACTTTATTTGATGTAGAAGCAACAGAACATCAATTGTTTAAGCACTTCAGTAAACTAGTCAAACGAATAACACCTAATGATAATTTAATGGTTTATTTTTCTGGTCATGGTGATTATCAAGCTAGTATTGATGAAGGCTATTGGGTTCCTGTAGATGCAAAACTACTTCATTATGAAGATTATATTTCCAACAGTAAGGTGATTAAATACATCAAAGCCATCAATTCACATCATACAGTTCTAATTATTGATTCTTGTTTTTCAGGGACGCTCTTTAATGAAAAGAAAGTGGCAAAGCCTTCATTTCACTTAGATGCCATTCCTTCCAGATGGGTATTGACAGCAGGAAGAAATGAAGTCGTTTCTGACGGTAAACCCGGAGACCATTCTCCTTTTGCTGATAACCTCTTGTATTTTCTCGAAAAAAATACAGATGATGACTTGTCTATAGCTGAATTGTCCAGTTTTGTTACAGAAGCTGTAGCCTATAATTCCAAGCAAACTCCAAGAGGGGAGCCACTCCAAGATGTGGGACATAGAGGAGGACAATTTTATTTTAAGCATAAAGCGGGGGTTCCTGTTTCAACTGCTACCACTAGTATAGCTGCTACAGAGAGGGTGGAAGAAAAGCAGGAAAAGCCTGCTAAGATTTCTCCTATCGTCTTTTACATCATTGGAGGATTCTTTTTGATGTTTGCCTTAGGTATGATTTTTTTTAATAATGGCAATAAAGAAAGAGGTGACCAATCTACATTGATTGACAGTACAACTGTAGAAGAAAAATCAACCTCTACAGCTCCTGTTGATGAAGCTGCTGCTCAACAAGCAAGAATTTTACAAAAAGCTATAGATGCACTGAATAAACAGAAATATGCACAAGCAGCTAAAGAATTAAGAACCATCTTGGAAGAAGATCCAAATAATCAGTCGGCCAGGGAACTGCTTATTCAGGCTGATGATTTGGCTTGGAACAAAGTACAATCTTTTAAGGGTGCAAATAGCATTATGGCTTATTTAGATGCCTTCCCGGATGGGCGTCATGCCAATCAAGCCAAAAGATTGCTTCAAAATATTCGCAATACTCCGCCACCTGCTTTCAAATTTGCTGTAACTGACAGAAGAGGTAAAACACCAGAACTCAAAGTGAGAGCAACTGCAGGGACGGCTCCTTTCATCTTTGAATTACAAGGCCCAAATGGAAAGGTTTATCACAAACAGGTACTGCAAAAAGTCCGTACTGATTATTTAATCAACCTAACTGAGTTAAAAGATCAATCTGGTTTACCAGCTATATTTAGAGGAATACTCAAGGATAGCAATGGCAAAGCAGTGGGAGAACCTATTCCTTTGAGTTTTTAGTACTTTATTAAACCCATTTTGGACACATCTTACTGAATTTAAAATAGTTTCTTTTTGTCCTTCCCAACGTTGTATCTTTTTCCAACCAGCTACTAGTTTCCAATCCCAAGCATGAGTTTCATTTTTTTCATCTGAAGACCAAAAAATTCCATTTATTTTAAATCCATAATATCCGTTCTTCTTTACTCCATTTCCATAAGGCATTACGTTGAATAGGCTTTTGTTGGTTCCTTGGCCTCCTCTTTGCCATAATTCGCTATTGCTTTTTAAATGAATACCTGCATTTGATATTCCCTTATATAAGTTGGCTAGCAAATACCATTCCTCATCGTTTGGCAAATGCCACCCATCCGGGCAAGCATTCATTGCGGCTGGCCAGTTATATAAACGACCCATGATTTCACAGTTAGATTCATAATCGTCAAAACAATAAGAATCCTCTATTTTATAGTTCAAGTTTTCAGCCATCCATCTTATATGTACTATTGAATCCTGGGAAAGCTGGATAGAATAAGCCACTGTTTCGTACAGTCGACCATCACGTTTATCAGTAAACGATCCCATTTCTTGAGCTTGGATCGAAATGGAGAATACAACGATTATGTAGAGTACAAAAAAGTACCTCTTTTTTCTGTCGATAATCATTTAGAATTAGTTAGTTCTCAAAAGATCGGCGGGATTTTTAATCGCCGCCTTTCTTATTTGCCAACCTATAGTAAGCAGACCGATGGCTAAAACAATTGCAAAACCAGAAAATATTTCTATAAATCCAATGTCAGCTTTATATAAAAATTCATTTAAGACCATTTGATTAACCAGATAAAGGGTAGTAGGGATAGCAATTATTCCTGCAAGTATCATAAAGACTAAAAAACTCCTAGAAAGAAGTAACATTAAATTTGCCACCCCAGCGCCAAGTATCTTGCGAATACTAATCTCCTTTACCCGACTTTCTGTAGTGAGGACCGCCATACCCAGCATACCCAACATAGAAATAGCTACAGCTATAATTGCCAAATAGGAAATTAGCTTGTAGATCACTTTTTGTTGACGATAATTATTAGCAAGTTGATCATCATAAAAATGAAATTCGAAAGGACGGATAGGATCTAATGTTTGATAAATCTTATTCAGTTTTTGTATAGTAATCGGTAAGTTATTGCTACCAAGTTTGACAGCCAGTGATCTATACTTATCCAAACCCTCGGGAAAAACAAATACAAATGAGTTAAAGATCTTTTTGGTAAGACCAATATCAATGAAATCCTTTACTACGCCTAAAATTTGCACCTTGCTTTCATTATAATAAATGGTTTTGCCAATTGCCTCTTGGGGGGAGCCTAGGTTTAGTTCTTTTAATAAGCCTTCATTTGCAACTATATAATTGCTATTTCCTCCATCTACTAGTGGGTCTAGAAAAGTTGTACCTGCCAGGATTTCAAATTCTTGCATGTCTAAAAAATTCTTATCGACATAGCCTGTAAAAGCTGGTCTAGGCTTATCCTGATTTTCCGATCTAATCATTCCACCAGAAAGTCCATCTCCACCAATACCAATAACCATTGAGGATTTTGCTGTTGCTGTAACTTCAGCAAGACTGGAATACTCATTTTCAAGAAGATCGATATAATCCCCACTGACGGGAATGTTTACAATATTTTCAGTGCGGTATCCTAAATTAAAGTTGATGCTGAATTCATATTGTTTATATACGAGTAAAGCAGCCATCACCAGACTAATGGATAAGGCAAATTGAAGAACGTTTAATGTCTTCTTTAGCATATTACCCGATAGCAGTTTGGTACTGCTGGCATCTTCAAATAGTTTTCTGGTACTAAGTTTAGACAGCACCAAAGCAGGAAAAAAACCTGCAATAATCCCAATAGCTATTGCAAATAGTAAAAAGTAAATAAAATGAATTGGATCAATATTTAATGAAAATATGTTCTGTCCTTGCGTAGCTAGATTCTGTATATTCAGAAATTCGGGCTTTATCATAAAAAATAGTCCAAGAGCTACTATAGATGCAAGGAAAGCTATGACCACGGCTTCAGTGATAAATTGATAGAAAATCTGGAAACGATTTGCCCCAGCTACTTTTCGAATACCTACTTCTTTTGATCGCCTCATAGCTCTTGCCAACGATAAGTTGGAATAATTAAAACAAGCAGATAAAAGTATAAGTAAAGTAAGGCCAATCATGATGGTCACTCTTTTCTGTGGAAACCTCGGCCCAATGTCATTGTAATATATATCACTAGTCACAAATGTGTTCATGGGCTGTAGTGAATGTCGAATAGGATGCTCAAGAGACGTATTATGGTCCGCAATCAATTCAACCAAAGCCAACTCGACATCCTCTTTTAAAGTGTTTTTATCTAATAGTAGATATACATAATATTCTCCGGTAGCATTGGGATCATTTCTAACATCTGTTTCTTCTTCAATAATCAATTGATCAAGTGTATTTAGGGAAAGCAATACCTCAAATTGCAAATGCGAATTCAGAGGTGGATCTTCGACCACTCCTTTAACAATTGCACTTTTTGTATCTGATTTATCCTCAATTATGATTGTTTGTCCCATTGGGTCATTATCTCCAAATAGTTTTTTCGATATGGATGCTGTTAAAACGATACTGTTTGGTTCAGTTAATGCAGTTGAAGCATCTCCCTTTAAAAACTTATAAGAGAATACCTCAAAAAATGAATCTGAAACATATCGTCCATTGATGGGTACTGCACTTTCTGTGGTTTTAAGGTCAGCAACCAATTGATCAGCATTCATCATGAGTACGTGATCAACACCAGGTACTTGTGACTTAAGTTGGTTACCTATATAATAAGAGGAAGTAATCAAACTTACCTCTCTGCCTTTAGTTCCTTGTACTCTTTGTGTAGTTATTCGATAAATTTGATCTCTATGGACTTGAAAATCATCGAAAGAATAGATATCTGTTAGAAAAAGGATCATCAATATCCCTACAGACATGCTAATGGATAACGCAATTATATTAATAAAGGCAAAGAGTTTGCTTTTTTTGAGCAATCTCATAGCAAGTAACAGATGAGTCAAAAACATTTG
>JBCBCD010000135.1:0-11036 GCA_038530915.1 Bacteroidota bacterium | reverse complement strand
ATTAAATTCTAGTTTTAATCTTTAAATTAGTTAACTTATGAAAAAGACCTTAATCATGGCTTCAACAAATGAATTAATAACATTGATCAATAAGTTTAGCCTAACTGAACGACTCAAAATTGTAGAGGAAGTTTTGCGTGGAATACGTGAAGAGAAATCAATAGATTTAGAAGAGAAAGCTATTGAAAACTTCAATAAGCCAAGAATACTAGAATTAGCAGGGATATACAGTGAAGAAGAAGCAAATGAATTCAGTGAAGCTGTTGATGAGGCGCGAAAAATAGATGATAATGAATGGTGATTACATCCTTGATTCGAACATTGTAATTAACATCTTCAGAAATGATGTGGAAACCATTCAAAAGGTAAGTGAATTAAAGAATATCTATATCCCTGTGATTGTATTAGGTGAATTGCATTATGGTGCAAATAAATCTAACCAAACAAAGAAGAGAACTCTTGAGATAGAACAATTAAAACGTAGAGTTATTATTCTGGAAATTAATGATAAGACAGCTGAACTATATGGGGAAATAAAGAACCAATTAAGACAAAAGGGTAGGTTAATCCCAGAAAATGATATTTGGATTGCAGCTATAGCTAAAGAAATAGGACTACCTATTCTTACTAATGATAAGCACTTCTTAGAGGTTGACCAAATAAAGGTTGTTGCAATTTAACTAGAGGAGTCAACGAATATTAAGCTGTAAATTGTAAGGTTTTATAATCATGAATGACCACCAAGTCTATTTCCAACTCCAAAAACAACTCAGTCAGAGAGTCATCACTTCCAACCACTTTGATGCAGTCACTCACATAGCCGGAGCGGATGTAGCTTACAGCGATGCCACCGACCAAATGATAGGAGCCATAGTTGTCTTGGATGCACAAACACTGGAAGTAGTTGATCAGGCTGTTGTGAAAATGGAAATCACTTTCCCCTATGTACCCGGTCTCTTTTCTTTCCGCGAAGTGCCTCCACTTTTAAAAGCGTTTGAATTATTAAGCATCAAGCCGGACCTCATCGTATGTGATGGACATGGAATTGCTCATCCCAGAGGCTTAGGTATGGCAAGTCATTTAGGTTTAGAGTTGGATCTACCAACTATCGGTTGTGCTAAAAAACGATTGATTGGTGACTATGAAGAAGTGGGGCAGCATAGAGGAGCCTATTCTTCTTTGCAGTATGAAGGCGAAGAGGTTGGGCGAGTATTAAGAACACAGGATGGTATTAAACCATTGTTTGTATCTGTTGGACATAAAGTGTCTATTGACACAGCATGCCATTGGATTCTGCAATTGGCTCAGCAATATCGACAAGCGGAAACGACGAGAAAGGCAGATGCTTTGGTAAGGGCGGTGATGGCAAGGAAATAAAATAGATTGGTAGAAATTTATTCCAGCTGCAAACTAAGCTTTAAGAGAAATAGCCTGAAACTTAACATTGAGTTTTCGGCTATTTTTATTTTCACTTCAATAAAATTAGAGCAAAGTTGTATTAAACATGATTCTACTCCAATGGTTCTAGAGTAAATAAAAAATTTTATAGTCTTTTGTCTGAAATTAAGAATAGAATGATCGTTCTGGTTTGTTTTTCTAGTTATTCTTTTTTTCTTGAATCAAGAATCATTAGCAATATAAATGTATTGCATTATAATCTTAATGAAAATTTAACCTGCAGTTAATATTGCAAAAAGACTAGACGACCATGTTTAAAAACCTCTTTTGGATATTCCCTATGTTGTGGGTCACTTCAGTTTTTACTCAAAGTGATGAACCTCTTTGTGATTTTACGATTAATGTCACACCTCAATATTGGTCACATTGTGATCCACAAGCCTCAATTACTATCTCACTCAGCAGTTATAACTCTTCTGCAGAATATCTTTACAGTGATGATTCAGGCAATACTTGGCAAACTTCTAACATTTTCCTTTATTCCAGTCCTGTGTCATTTGTAGCAAGTCAGATCCAAGTGAAAGCATCAATTTCTTCAGAAGGATGTACTAAAGCATATGTACCAACCCTTGATTTAGGAGCTGAAAGTAGTGTACTTACTTTAAATGTATCTATTGCTACTACTACAGCAACAACATGTGGAACCGGACAATTAACTTTAGATTTTACGGGAGGAACTACTCCATTCAAAGTTTTTATAAATGGAACTGCTCAGCCAGAAGTGTGGTCTAATTCAGTTTCATATCAACTTGGAGCAGATGATTATGATATTAAGGTTCAACAAAAAAATAAGAGTGGCCAATATAATACCTTATGTTATTTTGAAGATGAGGCAACTATTGAAGAAGAATCTGGCCCAAGCATAAACAATGTTTCAGTTACTCCTTCTTCCTGTTTCAATGAAGGTAAAGCAACTATTCAAGCCTCTTCACCTTCAGGTGGTAACTTAGAATACAAACTTAATAGTCAGCCTACATGGCAAGATAGCCCTAATTTCACTGGATTAAGTTCTGGTAGTCACACCGCTTACGTAAGATATAAAAGTGCTTCTTGTGATCCGGGGGCAACCTACTCTTTTTCTGTTGGGGCAGGCCAACAGATCACAAGAACAAGTTTAAATATTCTTTCTAGCACTTCATGCTCTGGTAATGGTTCTATTAGTTTTACGGTTTCATCTGATCCTTCAAAAACAGTAGAATATAGAATTGATGGTAAAGATTGGCAGAGTAGTTCGGTCTTTACTGGACTGGCTGAAGATACTTATAACTTGTATGCGAGATATTCGGATGAGACTTGTTCACACATATTAGGTACAGCAACTGTTCAATTGGAAGCACCTAGTCTTAACTTTCAAGCTCAACGAACGCATACTACTAGATGTAATACAAATGATGGTAAACTTAAGCTATCCAGTGTAAATGGAAATGGTTCCATTTCAAATTTATCTAACTATCAGGTAAGTTTGAATGAAGCTTTCTGGTACTCATCAAGTAAAGAATTTACAAACTTACCTCCAGGTAGCCATACCATCTATCTAAGGGCCAGCAGTTCAGATCTTCAGTGCTTTGTTTATGAAAAAACATATACAATCAATCAAAGTTATGTGAGATTAGATGAGGTTGATCCTATAGACCCAACTGCTTGTGGCCAAAATACTCAGAATGGTAGTATAGATATCGATGCTCATATAATTGGTAATGGTGCAGTATCACCGTATTACAGTATCGATGATGGACAAACCTATCATAGGAATAAAAGACTCTTTGAAGACCTTGAGCCTGGCATCTATAAAGTAAGAGTTGCTATGGATGAAAATGGTAGTTGTGCGGTAATACATACTGAAGATATTGAGCTTTTTGCTCCTATATTACCTACCATTACATCTGTAACCACAGAAAATCCTACTCAATGTCAATTAAGTGATGGTACTATAATGGTTCAAGTTCAAGGAAATCTTGGATTGGAATATAGCAATGATGGTGGCATTTCTTATCAAAGTTCTAATGTTTTTAATGGATTAGCTGCAAATAGCTATGATATAAAAGTTAGAATTATTGGAAGTGATTGCACGGTGGATTATGGAAGTTCGGTTGTCTTAGAGGATAATTGCGTGGAAATATGTGATGATCAGAATAAAGATGATGAAGATAATGATGGTTTCAGAAATTGTTTGGATCCTGATTGTGCAGACTTAGAATACTGTTTATGTGGAGGTTATACTTTAAGTTTTGATGTACAATCAATTACTGATTGTGCAGATGGAAGTTTGACTTTTAACTTGTCGGGGATTAAGACAGGAGATATTTTGCGATACAGCATAGATGGTGGTATTAACTGGGCGAATGATCCCGGTTTTTTAATTACCCAAGAGACGACCTTTGATATAGTTGATCTGGTGACAGAAGTTACCAGTGGATTGCATGCTTTCCGGTGTATCGTACAACCGACCGAAGCAGTTAGTGTACCATATGTAGGGAGTTCTTCAACGCTAGAGGTAACCCTAAGTCCTGAGAGAGCAGGACCATGTGATACAGACGGACAATTAATTGTTGAAAGTATTATTGGACAAGGTCCCTTCGAATTGAGAGTAGGAGGTGTAAGTTATCCAATTACAATAGCCCAGGCTATGGATCCTTTAAACCTTATTCCTGCAATAGATTTACCGATTGGTGATTACTCAGTTGAAGTTTATCAAACCAGAGATATTGGCGGCATCAACTCGGATTGTTACTTCCAATCAGATATTAGTATTGAGCAAGAAGACCGACCTGTAATTACAAATGTTATAGTAACTCCCAAACAGGAATGTGAATCAGAGACGATTTATGGTCAAGTTGAAATTGTTGCTAATTCTTTGTATGGTAACGTTTTAGAGTATAGCATCAATAATTTCGACTGGCAAGACAGTCCTGTTTTTTCAGGTTTAGGTGGGTCTAGTTATCAGGCAAAGGTCAGAAATAAAGGAGATGTTTGTTATGAAGTAACTTATGCATCTAAAGCAATGGGTACGATCAGTGCCATTGTTGAAGAAAGTATAGTAGCGACTTCTCAAACAGTATGTGATGATCCAGATGGTAGTATAAACATTGATGTTGCTTTTGAGACTGGAGAGATAGTAGAATATAGTATAGATGGAGGAGCAAGCTGGCAGGAAAGTGCTCTTTTTACTGATTTATCTTCTGGTAGCTATCTTCCAAAAGCCAGATATAAGGAGGGAAGTTGTGAGTTTGATCTAAGTCCGGTTAATGTAAACTTAGAAATACCGGAAGTCACTTTCAATGTTTCGGTTTCCAGCCCTACACAATGTCTAAATAGTGATGGTACCATTAGAATTTCCAGCATCAATGGTTCTACTGCTGCTTCAGCACTCAGTCCTTATGAATATAGTGTGGATGATGGAGATTTTGAATCTGTAGCAAATTATACTCATGAAAACCTTGGAGTGGGAACTTACACCATTCGCTTGAGAAGAAAAGATGCATCGCATCGCTGTTTTGTTTATACCAAAACAGAAACATTAGTTCCGACTACTGTAGAGATTGAAGAGGTAACATTTGAAAATCCCACTTCCTGTTCTATTACCGCCAATGAAGGCAGTATAAGTACTCGAGCAATATTAGATTGCTTTTTTTGATCGAGGGAATTTTTTAGCTGGTCAAGGCGCAAAAAGCGCGCATAGCTAGGTTTCTGTAAGCTTTTTGTAACGAAGAACAGCGAAAAAAGGGTCCATCAAAAAAGATAATTTAGTGTTGCTCGAGTACTTAAATATTACCGCAAAATTAAATGGCAATAGCGGCCCACCATTACATTACAGCATAACTAATGGACTAGCTAGCTATCAACAAAATGGAGGGCTTTTTGAAAACCTAACCGCTGGTACTTACGATGTAAGAGTAGCGATGGATGCAGCAGGAACCTGTGCTGTAAGCTATGGTACTGTAAACCTAAATCATCCAATTGTTCCTGAAATAAGAGATATAATAGTTACTCAATTGAGCGCTTGTAATGCCAATGATGGTTCTATAGAAATCAATACCACTACAAGCGGAAGTTTGGAATTTAGTATAGATGGAGGTACAACTTATCAGCAATCTAATTTATTTGCAGGATTGATTCCGGGAGTGTATGAAGTTTTGGTAAGGTCTACATCCAGTCAATGTGTTACTACTAGTTCAAGTTCTATAGAATTGTTGCAGCCTTGTATTGAAATTTGTGGAAATGATATCGATGATGACGGCGACCTTCTTGTAGATTGTGATGATCCCGATTGTGAAAATTATGCTTCTTGTCAAGAATGTGTAGCTACCATAACTAATTTATCTAGTGATCCTATTACTGACTGTAGCTCTGGTTATTTCAGAATACATGTCTCCGGTTTACAGGATGGAGATGTACCTCAATACAGTATTAATGGCGGAGTTACTTGGTCTAATGATTTCTTCTTTACCATCACAGAGGAGCAAACGATAGCTGCTACTGACATAATGGTAATCATAAATAACCCTACTTATACACAAACCTGTACTTTAACAACAGAATTGGGGGATCATACCATTTCCTTTTTGGGCAGCACTACACCTCTTAATGTAGATCTAGAAGTAATTGATGCCCCCCCATGTGCAGATGTGGGGCAAGTTCAGGTAAAAACACTCTCAGGACAGGGCCCCTTTGAAATCAGGATGGGTACTACCGTCTTAGACTCTGACGCTTCCGAAGGTGAATTTTTCAGCCTGCCTTTGGGAGAGCATTTGATTTTAATCTATCAAACAGCTGTAAATGGTAATTTGAACCTATCATGTTATGAGCAACAAACAGTAAACATTACAAAAGAAGATTTGCCCGAAATCAGAAGTGTGAGCACTACTCCTGCTGTCAATTGTAATGGAAATACGGACAATGCAACCCTAGAAATTTCAGCACAATCTCCAACTAATCGAACCTTATCCTATAGCATAGACAATGGTTTGAGTTGGCAAGATGATCCGATCTTTACAGGACTAAATCCTGGTAATTATGAGGTCGCTGTAAAAAATCAAGCTGAGGATTGTAGTATTTTTAGTCGACAAACGGTTACTGTAAGTAGTTTGCCGGAAATTACTTCAAATGGTTATAATATAACAGGACAAAGTACTTGTACTTTTTATAATGGTTCGATAGAAGTATTAGTGAATAATACTTCTGATCCAATGATAGCTGTTGAATACAGTATAGATAATGGTAGTACTTGGAGTGTCAATCCAGTTTTTAGCCAATTAGAAGCAGGAACTTACACCGTTTTTGTCAGGTATCTTGGAGCTAGCTGTTCGAATCAGTTGGGCAATGTAGAAGTTCCATTGGAAGAGCCACAAGTTACATTTGAGTTAACCACTGCTGCGCCCTCTATTTGCAACAGCAATGATGGACAACTTAATCTTGCATCAGTCAATGGATATGAGTTTCTCCGCAATTCTTATCAGGTTAGTTTGGATAATCAGCGCTGGTATCCTGCTGATGAACATGTTTTTGAAAACTTAAGTCCTGGTAACTATAATGTATTCATAAGGCGTTCAGATCAAGATTATCGATGTTTCATCTATTCTCAATCTGTCGAACTTACAGGTCCAAGTTTGACTATTTCTGATGTCCAATCTACAGATCCAAATACTTGTGAGTCTGATGCCGATAATGGGATAATTATTGTAAATGCTGAGGTAGTAGATGGTATTGGTAACGAAACTTTACATTACAGCATAGATGGTGGCCAAACTTACCAAAGTGGGAATAACCAATTTGATAACCTTCAAGCAGGGAATTATACAGTTTACGTAGCCTTAAGCAATAATGGCGATTGCGCCATCAGTTATGGGACAATAACTCTTACTGCTTCTACTGTTCCGATGATACGAGAGGTGGTTAAGGTAAATCCTACAATTTGTGATGGTAATGATGGGAAATTGACCATTTACACCACCGAATTGAGCAACTGGGAATACAGCATAGACAATGGAAATACGTATCAAGCCAGCAACCAATTTGAGAACCTTACCAAAGGTAATTACAGAATCAAAGTGCGTTATGCAGGCTCAAACTGTGAAGCGGATTATTTGCTCAATCCGGTAGAATTGACCGATCCTTGTACTGTAGATTGTATGGATGATGCCAATTGTGGTGATCCTTATTGCCAACCCGGTCCTTATTCAGTACAAGTCAATCAAATAGAAACACAAGAGGATGGCAGTCAAACCCAAGGTAGTGTACAAGTAAATATAGCCGATCCGATTAAGTATGCCTATCAACTTGAGGCTTCTTACATCAACTATAATGAGGAGCAGCTGGGGGACCCTTTGTTCAGAAATTTGGAGGTAGGAACCTATACCTTAAAAGTACGCAAACAAGGAAACGAATGCTGGCAGATGTATACTCAAGCCATTACCATAGAGGATGACATGGCTCAGGAGGAGGAATGCCCTGATCCTTCTTGTATTTACCCCGATTGTGATTGTAATCAGGAAGGAGTTGTTAAAACTTGCCAAAACGAATGTGTGACCATAGGCATTGAGAATGCGGACGACAGCTATTGCTACAAATGGTTGCCTGAGGAAGGACTTAAAAATCCTTACGCAGCACAAACGGAAGCTTGTCCGGAAACAACTACTACTTATACCCTTTACATTACCAATAATGAAGGAGATTTGGTACAAGAATTGGAGGTGACTGTAGAGGTGTACTTCGGTCGAGATTTAGAAATTACCATAGATGAACCTTTAACTTGTACAGAGGATGCTCAGCTAAGAGCTACCATTGACTTACTAAGTTATGAATGGAAAAATGAAGGCAATGTTATAATTTCTAATGAAAGAATACTTACGGTAAGTAAGCCGGGTAAATACACTGTTTCGGCAGTAGATAAAATAGGCTGTCCTTTAGAAGCAAGCATTGATTTAGCTCCTCCTTATGAAGTGAAAATCTTACCAGAAGACCCATTGCTATGTTTAGGGTCAAGTATAGAGTTAGAAGCTCAGGTAGAAGGTGAAGGTTACTCCTTTAGCTGGAGCAATAATGACCAAACTACTACTACAATTGTTGATGTTCCAGATACATACCGTGTAACTGTAGATGATGGAAGTGGTTGTAAAGTGGTTGAAGAAATAGAAGTTAAGACTTCTAATGATGAGAATATCAAAGCGAAATTGGAACAACTTGGCTTTCATTTCTTAGCTGTCGATAATGTCTCAGAAGTAGTTGGTTTTGGGCCTTTAAATGAGGATGAAACGATCAATGACTATGCTCAACTGTATGTGGAGTTGTCTGGTCAAACTCTAAACCCTAAGAACATTATGGCGGATGTCTTTCAGGATGACTACTTTCAGTTGGGAGCATCATTACAGGGAATGATTACCTCAAACAATACTTTTTGCACCGAGGGCCAGTCTTTTGAAAGTATCAGAGCAAATTTTGAAAGTGCTGACATGGCTTTTTGGCAGCACATCTGTTGGGATGAGGTAAATGGGGAAGGAGGTATCTATAGTCTCTCCAATGTTCCTCATGCCGAAGCTCATTTCCCGACTACCAATGAACAACATGCTTATTTAGAAGGGCTTTTAGCTATACTTCCTGATCAACCACTGTATGATTTCTCGAATAAAGAAGAGCAAAAACTTCATGTATATCTGGATGCTTTTGCAGATAATGTAGTGACTTATGAGATGCCCAGTGAAGAAAACAATCCCCAGCAGAATGGAATCGTTTCTATTGCACTTTCTGGAGTTGCTGTATCATTAGATGAATCTTACAAGCCACAGTTTTTTTTGAGAGATAAACTAAAAGATAGGGTAGATTCAAGGGCTTTGACTGGTTTTTATATTGAAGCAGATAATTCCGATCCTCTTAGTCCTGTTCCTCCACAGTTATTCAGAGGACTGGCAAAGATTGAAACAGGATATTTCTTAGGGTATAAAGACTATTTTAAGAAAGATGGGGAGTATTACGATTTTACTATTCCGGAAATGCCGGCAGAAATTCTGCTAGGTCAAAGAACAGAATGTATAAATGTGTATCAAAAGGTTCAATACCACACAGATTTAGTTGATACTCATGCGGAAGGAGCATTCCAAAAAGACTTTGCAGTAAGTGGCACCTTCTTAAGTGTGCCTGGGCAACCAGAGATTGAAATGAGATGCTTGCCCAATATCACCTATGATGAATTTGAAAATCCTGATAATATTTACATCCATTTTTTTGAGAATGGAGATTATGCAATAAAGATATACATAGGTGAAGATATGTTATTTGTATATCAACCTATTGGAACTAATGATGAATATTTTTATAGGTGGAATAGGATAGACAAACAATGGGTGTCTTTTACTCCTCCTTCAGAACCACAAGAGCAAGAATTTGTCTCAGCTTTTTTACAGGCTTGTGGTGAGGTAGTTGCAGCTAATAAGCATGAGTTATTGGATCTTGTAGGTCTTATCCCTTGTGCTGGTGAAACAGCTGATGCTGTAAATATGCAGTTGTATATAATAGAAGGGGATACTGAAAACGCAATTCTGGCTGGAGTTTCTTTAATACCAATAACTGATATAGTAACGAAGAGCTATAAATATGGGAAACGTTTGGTAATTGTAATAAGAAATGGAATTAAAGCTAAAGCTGCTGCTCGTAGAATAAGCAAGCAACTAAAAAAAGTAACCATAGAATCAGCAGGCTTAGTAACTGATTTAATGGGTGAAATATATGATCTTGAAAAACTAACTTCCGGACAAAAAGAAAATATCATATCTTTCTACTCAAGGTTTTTAAACAACAACGCCAATGATGAAATTGCCTTACTATTTTATGAAAATCCTAATCTAATTAAAAGCTGGAAGCAAGGTAAAGATTTAGGAATGTCTGATGAGACATTGGAAGTATTATTTAAAGATTTGGCTGCAGCAAATAATGGGGATGATTTGATAGGGGCTTTTGTAGAGACACCTGGATTAGTTAAAGCATGGAAGGAGACTCTTGATAATGGAATAGATGTTGTGATTCGAAGAAATCCATACTATCTTACGTCATTAAGCAAGTTTCCATTTGGTACCGGAAAAAAGAAGATTGTTGATGAAGCAACTGATGATGATTTTATTCAATTGTTATCAGGAAAATTAAAGGACGTTCCAGATCAGAACCCTTCAGTTTCGGCAATGCTAAAAGACAAATTCGGTCCAAATACCAAGACTAGTAAAAAATTTGATACGGATCCATCGGCTAAAGAATTTGATGCGATTACAGATGATCTGTTAATAGAGCATAAATCCTTAACATCTACAAATCCTATGTCTACAGCAAAAAGGACTCAAATGAAATATCAGGTACGATCTTGTAAGGCTTTGGGTAAAGATAACTACTTAATATTTGAATGAGTTCAAAACGATGATTGGATAAATAAAGCAATACAATATGCCAATCAATATCAAGTAAATACTAAGATTGAGTTGAATGGCACAATAATTCATGATATAGTTTTTTAATATGGCAGTTTTAAATGGATGGATAAATGGGTTTTATGAAAATGATAAGGCCAAAGAGATACTTGATTCATTAAATAGTGAAAA
>JBCBCD010000134.1:0-11104 GCA_038530915.1 Bacteroidota bacterium | reverse complement strand
CTTACAACTTATTCGCTGTAGTTATGGATAAAGAAACAGTATTTTACAGAGACCTTAGATTTTGGTTAGTATTTGGTTCACTTGTTGCTTTAGTTACATTGGTATTCCAAACCTATCCGGTCTAAATGAATTATTATTATCGATTTGCTTCTTATATTCCTTTACTTCTTTACCTTCAAACTCAAATCCAAACTGGTAGCTGAGTGAGTAATTGCCCCAATTGAGATATAGTCAACACCCGTTTTGGCTACTTCTCTTACGTTATGGATATTGATACCTCCTGATGCTTCCGTTTCATAGCGTTCATCAACAATAGCTACCGCTTCTCTCAACAATGGAATTTCAAAATTGTCTAACAACAATCTTTTGAAACCACCTACTTCTAAGGCATCATAAAGTTCGATAAGGTTCCTCACTTCTACGGTGATATTAAGGTCTAAACCATTCGCTTTTTGATAGTCATGTACTTTTTGAATGGCTGACTTTATGCTTCCACAGGCATCCACATGATTGTCTTTAATCATGAACCAATCAAAAAGACCAAATCTATAATTTTCACATCCGCCTAATTTTACGGACCATTTCTCCAGAAATCTAATTAGAGGAGTTGTTTTACGTGTATCAAGAATAGAAACTTTTAAATCTTCTACTTCAAACTTAAATCTATTACTTAATGTAGCGATACCACTCATGCGTTGCATGGTGTTCAAAATCAAACGCTCTGCTTTCAACAAGGCATGGGTATTGCATTCTAGCTCGAATGCTATATCGCCATAACTTACAGCATCACCATCAGATTTTATGATATTGATTGTTGCGGTTGGATCTACGTGTTTGATAATTGCTTCAGCAACTTCAACTCCTGCCAATACTCCGGGATCTTTTACTAATAGGTAAGCTTCTGATCTATCATCTGCATCAATACATGCCAAAGAGGTGAGATCTCCTTTTTCGTTAAGATCTTCTTCTAATCCTCCAATAATAAAATTTTCCAGAAGTTTTTGATTTTCAGCGGTAAGCACCATTTGTGTCTTTTTTTGCGCACAAAAATAGGTTTATTGTGCTTAGTCGTCAAGTAAAACACAAAAAATATGAGGCCGTCTCCTAACTCGTTCCTCGTATTGAGCCGCCCAAGGAAGTTTTGTTCGAGTCCATTTTCCCTTAAAAAGCTCTGCTTTTAAGGGAAAATGGACTCGAACAACCTATTATTCGCTGGCGAAAAAGCACGAAGGGTTTTTGAGACAGCTTCATATTTAGCTAGAACAATATTCCTATCTTAATCGTAATATTATGCGCCTTCCCATTCGAAGATTCCTCACTTTGTTCTCCGGTGGTAGGGTTTATTTCGACTCCATTATCTTTGGTGACATCTGCAAAGCCGACCTGGAAGCCCAGTCCCCCAATTAAGGAGGTCGTTTCCGATAAACTATATTCGACGCCGGCACCCAAGCCCCAAGATAAATTTAAAGGGTTAATTTCGGAGCCGATATTAATGTCTTCAAAGTCACTGCCCACATTTCTTCCGGTTACAGTTCCTCTGGCCTGTGTTTTGATACCAATAGTTATGGCAGGTTCAAGATAGTAGCGGAAATATCCAAATTCCCGAGTTCTCATTTTCAGACCTATTGGTATTTCGAGAAACTGGATGCTTGATTTTAATTTAGTGCCACTTGGTAAAGCAGTTGTATCAGTAGTTAATTCACGATAGGGTTCATCCCAGTAGAAGCCCGACCATTCATATTGTAGTGTTCCTCCTTGATTAAATCCAAAACCAATACCAGTTGATAGTGCGTAATTCTCCTGAAAGTAAAATTCACCCAACATTCCGAGTTTCAAGCCCAGGTTACTTCCTGATCCATTGATTCGGTTTGTGTTGGCACTCATCCATGAAAAAGTAGGACTCAATTGCATTCCAAAACGTACATCGCTGAACTGGGCTACGCAAAAGCTGATAGTTAAGCCAAATAATGCTGTAAGAACAATTTTTTTCATTTTGATTAGTTTTTTGTGTACGATGCTAAATCATAAAACGTTTGTAAGCGTGTTGGTGTACATATAGCTTGGAAAATATTAACGCTTACTTAATCTCTAGCACAATGTATAAAATCCTGTATTAGGATGCATTAAGTAATGATTATACCGCTATTTGGCACAAAAGTATAAATACAAAATCATTGTCACACAGATTAACCGGAAACATTTGATCTTAATCTGGAATAATAACGCATAGACAACTTATGAAATTGAGCTTATTAAAATGGTCTTTCCTTTTGTTTTTGTTGTTTTCTTTAAATGCTTGTCAAGATGAAGGACAAGATCAAAATTTACCAGACGTCTCGTCTATCGAAGTCGATTTGAAAGTCAAAAGGTTTGAACAAGAACTTTTTGACATTGATACTAATAAGGTAGAACAAGAATTGCTGCGTTTAAACGAGCAATATCCCGAATTTGGCCCTATTTTTTTTGATGCTGTCTTAGGTGCTTCTGATCCCAAAAATGCTCCTGAAGGTCCTGCCACCTACATAAGAGGATTTCTTACCTATCCTGGTATCCGCCAACTGTATGATACCTGCAATATCGTTTTTGAGGATTTATCTGATGTAGAAACTCAATTATCAAGATCATTACAATATTATAACTATCATTTTCCGGATGAAGAAACACCAGATTTAACGACCTTTATTTCTGAGTATTCTATTGGAGCTTTCATTTATGGTAATAATTCACTAGCTATCGGATTAGATTTCTTCTTGGGAAGTGATTATCCTTATCAAAGTATAGATCCCAAAAATCCTAACTTTTCTCAATATTTGACTCGATCTTTTAACAAAGATCATATTGTACCAAAAGCAGTAAGACTATTAGTAGAAGATAAAGTAGGCAATACCCGAGGGGTGAGTATGCTGGAGCAAATGATTCACAATGGGAAAACACTTTATATCATGGATCAATTGATGCCTCATGTGCCGGATACTGCTGTTTTTGAGTTTTCAGCAGAACAACTAGAATGGATAACTCAAAATGAAAGAGGGATCTGGAATTTCTTTATTGACCAGGATTTACTATACAGTGTAGATGCTCAAAAATTTAGAAAGTATGTGAGCTATAGTCCAAATTCACCGGGCATGCCGGATGAAGCCCCTGGCCGCACTGCCAATTGGCTGGGGTATATGATGATCAAACAATTTATGCTTCGCAATCCCAATACTTCTTTCTTAGATTTAATAGCTTTAGATGATGCACAGCAAATTTTAGAACGCTCAAAGTACAAACCACCTTTATAATCATTCATGTGTATTTGGTGTAAAGAGCTTGGTGTAGTGGGTAGCGTCTCTATGGACTGTACCCTACATCTTGAATAGAAATTTTATTATTTTTGATCTAGTTAAAAAGACATCAAAAACATATTATGGCAAATAGAATAATTCCGGTAGTTGATCTTGGAAAATTCACAAAAGGAGACGCTGCTGTGAGAGCATCATTTGTAGAAGAAATAGGTTCTGCTTTTCAAAATATAGGCTTTGTCGGCGTTGTAAACCATGGAGTTCCTAAAGAACTAATTGACTCTTTTTACAAAGCATCTAAAACGTTTTTTGCTCAACCTACAGAGCTCAAACGCAAATATGAGGTAGAAGGAGCTGCTGGACAAAGAGGATACACGTCTTTTGGGAAAGAACACGCTAAGCAATCAAAATTGCCGGATTTAAAAGAGTTTTTTCAGATTGGTCAAGAATTGGAACCAGGAGTTAATATGGGTGAGATGTATTTAGATAATGTACAGGTAGAGGAATTACCGGAGTTTACCAACCTGGGAATTGAATTGTACAGGAAGTTTGAAGAATCAGGAGCACAATTGTTGAAAGCAATTGCATTGTACTTAGATCTCGAAGAAGGTTACTTTGATGCAAAAATTGCCAATGGAAACAGCATATTAAGAGCCATTCATTATCCCCCAATTACACAAGAACCAGATACAGCAATTAGAGCAGAACAACATGAGGATATCAATCTGATTACCTTATTGGTTGGTGCTTCTGCAGGTGGTTTACAGTTGTTAGATGCCGAAGGAAACTGGAGAAACATTACACCTGAGCAAGATGAAATTGTTATCAATGTAGGGGACATGTTGCAGCGCTTGACAAATAATCATCTCAAGTCTACCACTCACAGAGTGGTTAATCCACCAAGAGAAGAATGGCATTTACCAAGATTGTCAATTCCATTTTTTCTTCACCCGGCACCCAATATGGATCTTTCTTGTCTGGCTTCTTGCATAAAAGATGGCCAAACAAGTGAATACGGACCGATTACGGCCGGAGAATATTTAAATGAACGCTTAAGAGAGATAGGTTTGAAGAAATAATGTTTGTTAATTCTTGTTTTTGACGTTAAACCTAATCAAATTTGTACAATCAAATATAAGAGGTAGGGTGTTATCAATTAATACCGTTTATTATTTGAAATACCTTAAGTGATTTAAAAAGATAAATTATGGAAAACATAATATTGTTATTCAACTTTTTGGGGCCTGAGATGCTCGTTGTATTTTTTGCTATTCTTTTGTTGTTTGGTGGTAGAAAAATTCCGGAACTGATGAAAGGTATTGGTAAAGGAATTAGAGAGTTTAACAATGCCAGATCAACCATTGAAAGCGAGTTGAAAGAAGGCATGCGTGAGGCAGAAAAAGAAGAGAAGAAATAAAGTGGGATAAGGCTGTCTCATCCTACGGATTCGCCAGCCAATTTAATTGTTGTTATTTTTCCTTGTAGAAGCAGAGCTTCTACAAGGAAAAATAAAAAGTAGTTATGGGTACCTTTAAACGAGGAACGAGTTTTAAGACGCCCATCTCAAAAACTACTTCTTGAACAAGTTGCCCAAGAACTTCATACCTATGTTTGCGATATCGTCAGAGATGTTACCATCACCATCCTGATCTAAGAATTTTTCCACTAAACTGGTAGATCCTTGTGTGTCATTGTCTTTTTGTTGCTGAAATCCATCAGTCAACAAACCTGCTATATTGCTGATGTCAAGACCGTTTTGAGATCTTTGCTTGGTAAGTGTTCCAATAAGCATTGGAGCAATCAATTTCATTAAGCTGTTGGTTTTACCAGATTCAAGTCCGCTCATATTACTAATCATGTCAACAGCAGAGTTTTCTTTACCCCCCAATAAAGAGCTGATCAAACTGCCTCCATCTAGTAGACTATTACCTGCATTACGAGGAGTGGCTTGTCCTCCACTTTGTACCATATCCATTACATCATCTAATATGCTACCATCACCATCTTTATCCAATATATTGCTCAAAAAACTCTGTCCTTCTTCACCTTGAGATTGTTTTGCCATTGCGCCCATTAGAGTAGTCATGATACCATTGGCAGCAGCTTTTGTTTGCTCTTTATCTTCAGAACCAATTTGAGATGACAATTGCTCCATCAAATTATCATCGTCCAGCTGACTTTGTAATACGTTTAATAAATCGTTTGACATGCTTTGCTTTATTGAAGTTAATTAAATAGTGTTGTTACAATTTACACAACATAACATTTATCCCCAAGGATAAACTCCAATAAGATGACGCAAAAGACTAGGATAAGTCACAAAATAAATAAATGAGGTAAAAAATTCTGTTTACTTCAACCGTTGTATCTTGAGTTCGTGGCCTTTAGGGAATACTTTATTGCTTTTAAGATCATTCAACCGTAAAATAGTATTGTATTCAATAAAGGACAACTTTTGTGATACCAGGAAAGGAGTCGACTCTTCTTCCAGGCGATACCATATGAAGCCGTCTCTTTCAATGAGACGTTTCTTTAGTAAGATAATTTTGTCTCCCTCATCCCTTTTAACATTTACAGGAGGCAATGGGTTAGGAATAAATTCAAAATAAGGTATGGTTTCATTTAGCCTGAATCTTCTGATCTTTTTAGCTGAATAAAAAACAATTTCTTGCTTTTCATTCAATGTATCAGATTCAATAGCCGCATTCCACGCCCTTAATTGGTGAAGAGAACAGCCCGTTTTATTTGCTACAGACTCCAAGAGCTCACCTTCAAAAGGGTAATAAAATGATTTTCTATATTCTTGATTGACTTTAAGGTTCGTACTCCTCACGTATACAGGTATGGATTGTATGCGTGCTCTGACTTTATAATCTGGTCTTAAGGCATCTTGATAATCTTTGAATGCAGGCATTACTCTTGAAGGCAATACCAAAGGATAACCCATTTCTCTTCCCGGGATCTTCTTTTGAAGATAGGCAGGGTTGAGCATCTCTATGGTTTCCAAAGGAAGTCCTGTGATTTGTGCAATCTCATAAAAAGTTATGGTATCAAATACGGGAGTTGTTTCAGTGAATTGCATATCCAAGCTTGGATATTGTGGTGTCAGATCGTGTTCTTCATAATACTTAACCAAATAAGTTGCCGCAACAAATGCAGGTACATAGTTTCGTGTTTCTCTTGGTAAGTATCTTCTGATTCGCCAGAAGTTTTTACTTCTTCCTCTTTTTACGGCACGACTTACTCTTCCTCCTCCACTGTTGTATCCAGCCAAAGCCAATTCCCAACTGCCAAATCTTTTATATAGCCTTTTTAGGAAGACTATCGCTGCCTCTGTAGATGCTTCCGGATCCCTTCTTTCGTCAACCAACTTGCTGATTTCCAAACCAAAATATTTACCAGTTTCCGGCATAAATTGCCATAAGCCTGTTGCTCCTACTCTTGAAACTGCTGTTGGTTCTAAAGCAGATTCTACAATAGATAAATATTTCATATCTGTAGGAACGTCATTCTCAGCTAACTTCTGCTCAAACATTGGAAAATAGACCAATCTATCTCCCAGTACTCGCTCAGAATGATCTCTCAATCGTATGGTATAGGTATGGAGATAAGATCTTACGACAGCGTCATAACGAGGAGGGATTACATCACTTTTCATCTCTTTGATGCGAGCCATGATAGCTTCTTCATCCAACTCAGGATCTGTGAAGAAAGTTGATGTAGTGTTATTAGCGTTTATATTAAAGGCAATGAATACAAGAATTACACATAAATACAGCCGAATTGCTGACGTTTCCATAGTGATAGAGAATTATGATACTGCTAAAATAAACTTTTTGAACTTTTTATCAACATCAATAACATTTTGGTAATACATTATTTTACATCTTATGACTATTTAGTCAACATTATTATGCAACAGTCAACAGATTAAAACAATTTAAGTTGTTGATAAGTATTCTTTAACGAAAGCCAATAATTTATCCTCTTGGAAACGATTGCCAATTAATTGCATGCCAATTGGTAAACCATCAGAATTTGTTCCGGATGGGAAAGAGATGGCTGGTAAACCTACCATATTAGCTTGTACGGTAAAAATGTCTGCAAGATACATTTCTACAGGATCTGATGATTTATCTCCCAGTTGCCAGGCAGGAGCTGGAGTGGTTGGTAGAAAAATAAAGTCGTATTCTTTTAATAAATCCAGGGTTTCATTGGCGACCAATCGCCTTATTTTCTGAGCCTTGGTATAATAGGCATCATAATAACCTGAGCTTAATACAAAAGTGCCTAGCATAATCCTTCTTTTCACCTCTGATCCAAATCCCTGAGTTCTCGATAAGGTATAAGTATCTTCTAATGATTGTGCTCCTTCAGCTCTAAAACCGTATCTAACTCCATCAAACCTAGATAAATTGGATGATGCTTCTGCGGTGGTCAACACATAGTAAGCAGGAACGATATAGTCCAGGTATTTAAATTCAACTCCCTCGACTTCATGCCCTTGTGCTTTTAGTTTGTCTAATGTTAGGTAGGCTTTTTGTCGTACCTCAGCATCAATTTTAGGATGCTCTATAGCCGTTTCCAGATAAGCAATTTTATAAGTATGCTTTTCAGGAGATAAGAGTTTGGAATATTCAGGTACTTCTTTTTTGCTACTCGTACTATCGAAAGGATCTTGCCCAGACATAATTTCTAACAGAATAGCAATGTCTTCTATTCCATGACCAAATACACCAACTTGATCAAATGAGGAACCATAGGCAATAAGACCATGTCTGGAAATACGTCCATAAGAGGGTTTCATCCCTAAAACTCCACAAAAAGAAGCAGGTTGCCGCACCGAACCTCCAGTATCTGTTCCCAGGGCAGCAAGGCAGGTATCCATCTGAACAGAGACCGCAGCACCACCTGAAGATCCTCCGGGTACTCTATTTTCACCAATACCATTAAGGGTAGGACCAAAAGCAGAATTCTCATTAGAAGAACCCATTGCAAATTCATCACAATTGGACCTACCTATAATCAATGCATCTTCTGCTAAAATACGTTCAACCGCAGTAGCAGAAAATAAAGACTCAAAATCTCCAAGTATCTTCGAACTGGCACTTACTCGATGTTCTTTATAACAAATAACGTCTTTGATGGAAACAACCATCCCCCACAATTTGCCAAGTTCTTCCGGTTGATTTTTTATTTTAAGATCTAGCACCTTCGCTTTTTCAATTAACTCCTCTTCGTATAATTCAAGATAGATATTCAAATGGGCATTATTTTTGGCATTATCCAGGTAATACTGCACCAATTGCTCCATGCTTTCAGCTCCACTTTTTATAGCTTCTTGAATTTGCGTAAGGCTTGAGTACTTCATTTAGGCAGATAGTTTATTAATGATTTCATCCAGTGTCAATTTCTGCTGCTCTCCACTTTCCATATCCTTGAAGCTAAGTTGCCCACTGCTCATTTCATCTGAACCTATGATTACTACATATTTTACACCTCTTGCATTAGCATATTTCATTTGCTTCTTCATTTTGACTGGCTCAGGATAAATCTCTGAATTGATAGCTGCTGCTCTTATCTTAATCAAGCAGTTGTAAGCATATTGATGCGCTGCTTCATCAAAAGCAATAAAAAGCAATTGCAATTGGTTGGCCTTGTCCTCTGGGAATAAGTTGAGTTCTTCCATCACATCATAAATGCGTTCTGCACCGAAAGAAATACCCACTCCTGACATGTCCTTTAGACCAAAGACTCCGGTAAGGTCATCATAACGACCGCCGCCACCAATACTGCCCATCTTCACCTCTTTGGCTTTTACTTCGAAAATACATCCAGTGTAGTAGTTTAGACCTCTTGCTAAAGTTATATCAAATGAAATGGTATTTACAGGAGTATAATTACTCAGATAAGCAAACACACTTTCCAGTTCTTCAATACCTTTTAAACCGATTTCACTATTTACAAAAAGAGGTTTTAGAGCTTCTAGAGAAGTAATCTGTAAAATTTGACTAATGGTCTCAATCGACTCCTCTGGTATCTCTCTTTTTCGAAGTTCTCCTTGTACTCCTTCCAGACCTATTTTATCCAATTTATCAATAGCGATGGTCATGGTCATAAATTGATCAGCTATACCTGCAGCATCCGCTATCCCTGCCAAAATCTTGCGATTATTCATCTTAATGATGGTCGGTACTTTTAATATGCTGAATACTTCATCATAGATTTGTAGTAACTCGGCCTCATACACCAAAGACTTAGACCCAATGACATCTACATCACACTGATAGAATTCCTGATACCTTCCTTTTTGTGGTCTATCCGCTCTCCAAACCGGTTGAATTTGATACCTCTTGAAAGGAAAGACTATATCATTTTGGTGCTGTACTACATAACGTGCAAAAGGGACTGTCAAATCATAGCGAAGTCCACGCTTAGAAATAGAGGTCAATATCTTTTTTGAATCTTTTTGACCCAATGCTTCCTCATTGGCTTTGCTAAGAAAATCACCATTGTTCAATACTTTGAACAACAGTTGATCTCCTTCATCGCCATATTTACCCATCAAAGTCGTCAGGTCTTCCATAGTTGGTGTTTCGATGGGTTGAAAACCATACTTAACAAAAACAGACCTGATGGTATTAAATATAAAATTCCTTTTATTGACTTGCTCCGGGGAGAAGTCTCTAGTGCCCTTAGGCGTACCTACTTTCATTTAAAATTTAGATTAAAATGCTGAGGCAAATTGATTAAGGAAACGAATGTCATTTTCGAAGAACAAACGAATATCACCTACTTCAAATAACCTCAATGCTTGTCTTTCAATACCCATACCAAAAGCAAAACCAGTATATTTTTCCGGATCAATGCCACAGTTTTCCAATACTTTGGGATCTACCATACCGCAGCCCAAAATTTCCAGCCAGCCGGTACCTTTGGTAAGGCGATAATTTTTCTCTGTATCTGTACCCAGGTACACATCCATTTCTGCACTTGGCTCAGTAAATGGGAAGAAAGATGGACGCAATCGGATTTTGATATCCGGCCCAAACATCTCTTTTGCAAAGTACAACAAGGTTTGCTTCATATCAGCAAATGATACATTTTCGTCAATATAAAGTCCTTCCACTTGATGAAACTGACAATGGGATCTGGAAGAAATCGTTTCATTTCTGTATACACGACCGGGAGCGATTATTCTGATAGGTGGCTTTTGCCTCATCATTACTCGCGATTGTACAGAAGAAGTATGTGTACGTAAAAGCAAATTGGTACTGTCTTGTAAGTAGAAAGTATCTTGCATATCACGTGCAGGGTGATCTTCTGGCGTATTCATGGCGGTAAAATTATGCCAATCGTCTTCGATTTCTCTTTCTTCTTCCACAACAAAACCAATGCGCTCAAATATTTTTATGATCCTGTTCATCGTAATGGTAACGGGATGTCGTGCACCTAGATGTAACGGCTCTGCGGGAGCAGTCAAGTCAATTTGAGCAGCAGACTGTTCTTCTTGAGCAGTTTCAAGTTCTTGCTTGATTGCATTGAATTTATTTTCTGCAACTTGCTTGGCTTTATTGATCAACTGGCCAAAATCCTTCTTCATTTCATTGGGAATATTTCTAATCTCACCCATCAATGGTTTGATGATGTTTTTAGAACCCATGTACTTGATTCTGAATTGTTCCAGTTCATCTGCAACTTTAGGTGCAGAAGCTTCAATCTCTTTGATAATATTGTGGATCTTGTCGAAGATTTCGTTAGCCATAATCATTAATTTTATCTGGAAGCATCTAAAATGCTTCTTATACGGTATCAAGGCT
>JBCBCD010000133.1:4610-11118 GCA_038530915.1 Bacteroidota bacterium | reverse complement strand
GCAATATGGCTTTATTGGGATCTATTATTTTCATTTTTATTGCCCTTCACATGGCGCACTTCTGGTTCAAGTTCAAATTTGGCTGGATCGATGCCAATCATGCCAACTACTCACATTACGATGTGATTGTTGAAGGCTTCCAGCAACCCTGGATAGTGGTTATGTATGTGCTTGCTCAAATAGCACTTGCCTACCATTTAATCCATGGGTTTCAATCTGCTTTCCAGACATTAGGCTTGCGTTTTGGTAAGTATACCTCTTGGGTAAGAACATCTGGAGTGGTTTTCTCTATTGTTGTTCCTTTGCTTTTTGCTTTAATTCCAATATTCGTAATGGTAAACGTTCGTCCGCTTCCTGATTTTGCAGTAATTCCTGGTCAACCTAAAGGAGAGGAAGCTTTGAAATATACTGATGTAGAAAAAGAGAGACACGAGGAAACGATTAAACTAGAATCACTCAAATAAATAATCAGAAAAACCAATATAAAAATGAGTATTAAATTAGATGCTAAAGTACCTCCCGGCTCATTGTCAGATAAGTGGACGCAGTACCGCTCTACAATGAACCTGGTGGCTCCAAATAATAAAAGAAGAATTGATGTTATCGTTGTAGGTACTGGTTTGGCAGGTGCTGCTGCTGCAGCTAGTTTAGGTGAACTAGGATACAACGTTAAAGCATTTACTTTCCACGATAGCCCTCGTCGAGCACACTCTATCGCTGCTCAAGGGGGAATCAATGCTGCTAAAAATTACCAAAATGATGGTGACAGTGTTTACCGTCTTTTCTACGATACGATTAAAGGTGGTGACTACCGTTCAAGAGAATCTAATGTACACCGTTTGGCAGAAGTAAGCCGCAATATTATTGATCAAGCTGTAGCTCAGGGGGTACCCTTCGCTCGTGAATATGGTGGATTATTGGCCAACCGTTCTTTCGGTGGGGTGCAGGTTAGTCGTACCTTTTACGCAAGAGGTCAGACGGGACAGCAGTTATTGATTGGTGCTTATCAGTCCCTTTCTCGTCAGATTTCTTTAGGCAATGTGGAAATGTACAATCGCCATGAGATGTTAGATTTAGTTTTAATAGATGGCAAGGCTCGTGGTATCATTGCAAGAAATCTACTGACTGGTAAAGTAGAGCGTTTTGCTGCACATGCTGTAGTATTGGCTACAGGTGGTTATGGTAATGTTTTTTACTTGTCAACCAATGCAATGAACTGCAATGTCTCAGCTGCTTGGAGAACGGTAAGACGTGGTGCTTTAATGGCTAATCCTTGTTTCTGTCAAATTCACCCAACCTGTATTCCAGTTTCTGGTGATTACCAATCTAAGTTGACTTTGATGTCTGAGTCATTAAGAAATGATGGGCGTATTTGGGTTCCTAAAAAACAGGAAGATGCTCAAGCGATTAGAGAAGGTAAAAAGACAGCTTTAGATATTGCTGAAGATAATAGAGATTACTATTTGGAAAGACGTTATCCTGCGTTTGGTAATCTGGTACCTCGTGATGTTGCTTCACGTGCTGCTAAGGTTGCTTGTGATGAAGGTTTGGGCATAGCTCCAACGGGTTTAGGAGTATTTCTTGATTTTGCTGATGCTATTCAGCGTTATGGTAAATCCAAAGCAACTTCACTTGGTTTGCATGACGCTAGTGCTGAAAAAATCACAGAATTGGGCGAAAAAGTGATAGAGGAAAAATATGGTAACCTGTTTGAAATGTACGAAAAGATTACAGGAGAGGATCCATATAAGACACCTATGATGATTTACCCTGCGGTTCACTATACTATGGGTGGAATCTGGGTAGATTACAACTTAGAGACCAATATTCCTGGTTTGTTTGCTACGGGTGAAGCTAACTTCTCTGATCATGGTGCCAATCGCTTGGGAGCTTCTGCATTGATGCAAGGTTTGGCGGATGGATACTTTGTATTGCCTTACACCATCGGTCAATTCTTATCTGGTGAAATTAGAACACCAAAGATCGATCCTAACCTTCCTGAGTTTGAACAAGCTGAAAAGGATGTAAATGACAGAATAGAAAGGTTGATGGCTGTAAAAGGGTCACAATCTGTTGAAAGTTTCCACCGTCGCCTGGGTAAAATCATGTGGGACTACTGCGGTATGTCCAGAAATGCGGATGGTTTGAAATCTGCTCGTCAAATGATCAGAGACTTAAAAGATGAGTTTTATTCTGATGTATTTGTGCCAGGTTCTGCTGATGACTTCAATCCTGAGTTGGAAAAAGCAATGCGTGTAGCTGACTTCTTTGAACTGGGTGAAGTAATGGTATTGGATGCTTTGGATCGCAACGAATCATGTGGTGGACACTTTAGAGAAGAATATCAAACTCCTGGTGGAGAAGCTTTGCGTGATGATGAAAACTATGCTTATGTTTCTGCATGGGAATACAATGGTTGGGATTCAGAGCCAGTTTTACATAAGGAACAACTGGTATTTGAAAATGTAGAATTGAAAACTCGTTCTTATAAATAAATCTATTGTCGTTGCCTCTAGGCTCTAGGGGCAACTGCCATAAATAAAAAAGAAAGAATAATGTCAAATATAAAATTAACGCTTAAAGTTTGGCGCCAGACTGGAAAAAGTGATAAAGGGAAGTTTGAGACTTACCAATTGAATGAGGTAAGTGAGCACATGTCTTTCCTTGAGATGTTGGATGTTTTGAATGAACAATTGGTTTCAAAAAAAGAAGAGCCTGTTGCATTTGATCACGATTGTCGTGAAGGCATCTGTGGTGCTTGTAGTTTAGTAATCAATGGTCATCCTCATGGACCTAATGCGATGACTACTACTTGTCAGTTGCATATGCGTCACTTTAAGGATGGCGATACCATTACTATAGAACCTTATCGTGCTACTGCTTTCCCTGTAATAAAGGATTTGGTAGTAGATCGCTCTTCATTTGATAGAATCATCCAGGCAGGTGGATATATTTCTGTAAACACCGGTCAGGCTCAGGATGGTAATGCTATTCCAATTGAAAAGGATACAGCTTCCAGGGCAATGGATGCAGCGGCTTGTATTGGTTGTGCAGCATGTGTAGCAGCTTGTCCTAATGCGTCTGCTATGTTGTTTGTAAGTGCTAAGGTGGCACATTTGGCTACTTTGCCACAAGGAAAAGTAGAAACGAAGCTTAGGGTACAAAATATGGTTGCTCAAATGGATGATGAAGGCTTCGGTTACTGTTCTAACATTTCTGCTTGTGAAGCAGAATGTCCTAAAGGTATTTCAGTAGAGAATATCGCTACTATGAATCGCGAATACTTGTCTTCTGCTTTCTCGGCAGAAACGAAATAGGTGAGGATAAGTTTATGGGTGTATGAGGTTAGAAGGTAATTCTTATAATCTTGTACACTTATAAGCTAATAAACTACCCTATTTGGGTTATAAATCTACCTCTTATCTAAAAAATTAACCTATATGCTTCACTTTAACTCTGTTTAAGTTGCATATCGCGATAAGAAATAATATTTTTGGTGAATACAGTTGCCCTTCAGATATAAGTAATCTAGTTGTACCCGAATTTTCAAAATTCGGGTTTTTTATTTTTACACTTGTTAATTCGCAATACAACTAACAGATTGACGTCATAATTTTAAACTTTATCACCTTAAAAGTTAAAAATTATGAGACTGTTATTTCCCCGTATCCTTTTTTCCTTAGTCTTATTTCTTTTCATAAGTCAAGCTTCTTTTGCTCAGCTGGGTGTCAAAGCTGGACTCAACTATTCAACCATTCGCTATGATATAGCTGATCTGGTTAACATCAATGACCCCAATGAAGAGACTGAATGGAAGTTTGGACCTTATGTTGGTGTTTTTTATCAGAAGGCATGGAGCGATAAGTTTACTTCTTCAGTTGAGGTACTTTATACTCAGAAGGGACTTAAGAGTAATATTGCTACACAAGGAGGCGATAATTTTCAAGTGCATCTACATTATTTCAGTATTCCATTAATGGTTTATTTTCTTCCCACCGAAAAGATAGCTTTAGGACTTGGAACTGAAGTGACTTATCTTTTTGACCGTACCTCTAACCAACCTAATCAAACAAGTCCACAATTGCTTGATGCATTATATGATCAGGATGTAGACATCTCCTTGAATACAGGAGCAAAAATTCAGCTAGCTAATCGCTTATGGTTGGAGGCTAGATTCAATCTAGGACTCATCTCTGTACAGGAGATAGAATATACAGATATAAATGGACAGGCTTTAGGCATTGTCAATGCACACAACAGAACTTTTCAGTTGGGTTTAGGTTATGAGCTTTAAGTGGTTAACAAAATTAAAATTGAGAATAACGGTCTTTGTAATGGTTGTTTCCAAATAAGCGTTTCGGTGTAGTGTGTAGAGGCTCTATACACCCTATATTAGAGCTGCTAGTTATAAGTAAAAATCAAGCTCAATTATCTAAGTTAATTTTGGTAACGACTTACTTGTTATTAAAAAAATTGAAGTATGTACCCTTTGTTCTATCGTCTATTCTTTATTGCCTGTTTGCTTTTGTGTACCACCCATAGTTTGTTTGCACAATTCGGCCTCAAGGGGGGAGCTAATTATTCTACTTTGCAATTTAATACTCCTGACGAAATTAATATAGCTGATTTTATTGCTACTTTTTCCTGGAAAGGGGGAGGTTATATTGGTGCCTACTATCAAAAAGAATGGAGTGAAAAACATACTTCTTCTGTAGAGCTTTTAATTACGCAAAAAGGTTTGGAGAGCATTGATTTTCAAGTGCATCTTATTTATTTAAGTCTCCCTTTAATGGCTTACTATTTTCCTTCTGAAGATTTTGCCTTTGGGGTAGGTACAGAGATTGGCTATTTGTTTGCTCGGACTACCAATCGATGGGATCTTACTACTGACGAACTATTGCGTGAATCGTATGATCAGAACCTTGATATTTCTTTAAATGCAGGCCTCAAGTTTAAAATTATTGAACGACTATGGCTGGAAGGTAGATTCAACCTGGGTATTATACCTGTACAGGAATTGGAGTTTACGGATGCCAATGGCCAAGCGGCAGGAATAGTCAATTCTTATAATAGAAATTTTCAAGTAGGAGTAGCGTATGAACTTAAATCACAACAATAAAAAACTTTGAATTATGAACTCTTTATTTTCTCGTATTTTATTCATCACATGTCTGTTTTTAACAACTGCTCAATGGGCTACTGCGCAAGTTGGACTTAGGGCAGGGCTTAATTATTCTACCCTACACTATCAGGAGACTGAAGTAATTATTGTAGACCTTTTTAATGAGAATATCGGTTGGAAATTTGGGCCATACTTGGGTGTTTATTATCAAAAGGAATGGAATCAAAAGTTTGCATCAGCCATTGAAGTTATCTATTCTCAAAAAGGCTTAGATAATAAAAATAATTTTTTAGGAGCTAGTGATGTTCAAGTGCAGTTCCATTACCTAAGTATTCCACTAATGATTTATTACAAACCTACAGAAACTTTATCATTGGGTATAGGAACTGAAGTTGCCTATCTCTTTGACCATAGTACGAATCAGGAAGATCTGATAATGCCTGAAATTATTGAAGACCTATATGATCAGGAAATAGATATCTCCTTAAATTTTGGTGCAAAACTCAGACTAGCCAATCGACTTTGGTTAGAAGGTCGATTTAATCTTGGGATTCTGCCTGTACAAGAACTTCAATTTACAGATGCCAATGGAGAAGTAATAGATGAAGCAAAGTCTTTCAATAGGAATTTTCAGCTAGGAATAGGGTATGACTTGATTGAATAAGGTAAAGAAAGATGAAAATAGAAAAACTCGCCTTCGCTTTATTATTACTTTTTTTGTCTTCTTGCCAAAATAATGCGTACAAATACCTTAGCAAAAGAAAGTATTTGGAGTGTAAACAGATAGGTTTTGTAGCGCAACTAAGTGAATCTTATCCCTATTATGAGCAATTTCGTGACCAAACAGATATCCTTCAATTACATACTTATATCAACAGTGAAAACCTGAGAATTAGGACTTATTCGTATTGGGCATTATTGGAAAAAATGGAAGAAGGGTATTTAGAAGTGTTCGATCTGGCCTTGAAAGAAACGGAAGTCATTGGGTTTCATTGTGGCTGTACTAGTTCTTTAGAAAATATAGCATTCTCTACTTATTTGAATTTTTTTGAAAAAGAAATAAAATTTGAAGGCGATTCAATGATAATTCAGAAAAGATTTAAAAAGCTTTATCTACTTGATAGTATGATAATACATCACCCAATTCAGAATGAAAATTTAATTAAACTGGCAAAGAAAAGTGGAGAATATAAAACTAAGTAAAGAAATTGAAATTTTGAATACGCTGATCAAAGACATTTTTTATTTAACCGCAGTTTTACGCGGAGTTTCGCAGTGTTATTTCGTTGATTTTTTTGACCATTCTATTCAATTAATACATCTTACCGATGACCGATGACCGATGACCGATGACCGATGACCGATGACCGATGACCGATGACCGAT
>JBCBCD010000133.1:0-4510 GCA_038530915.1 Bacteroidota bacterium | reverse complement strand
GTACCTGTAAGAACAGCAATGACAAGATAACAACATGACAAGATGAAAGCATGACCTAATACCTCTCCCCAATCGTCTGCAACCCTCTTGTCATTTCCCTAATAATGCCTTTCTCCTTAGGATTGTACACCCAATTGGTATCAAAATATTCCAGGATTTTGACATTGGGATCATTCGATAAAGTGAGACTGTGAAACTGAGTGTTTTTATTTTGCTGATGATAGCGCACTTCTTTGAGGACTTCTTTATCCACCTTGTACATAATGAAATCTGAAATGACTAATACATCTGCATCATGGTAGTCGTGTGTTTTGAGTTGGCGGATGGATTCATAGAGTGGGAGGGAGATGTCTGTACCACCGTGGAAAGACATGCGTAGAAATTTGGCAATTTCATCTACCGAGTTGGCTACATCGTACAGGTCCAGTGTTTTTATACCTATTGAAAAATTGATAAGGTAAGCTCGACGGTTTTCTCTTACAGCCATTTTGAGAATGCCTAAGCAAAGTACTTTAGCAATGTGCTCCGGTCTTCCGGTCATGGATTCACTGGTATCTATGCATACAATGAAGGGACCTTTTTCTTTCATTTTCACCCGTTGTGCCACCTCCATGATGTTGTTTTCACTCTTGACCAATTTGCGATCCTCATAACGGAAAGTCAATAAGCTTTTGTCGACAAACTTTTTGAGGAAAAGCGTTTCTGTGTCTTCATTGCTGAGTAGGGCGGCTTCAGAACTAAGGATGTCACTTAAACTATCCGATTCATGTACACCGACGATTTCAGCTCTGGAATTTTCGTCGGTGATCCACTCTTGTTTTATAATGGTCTTTTCCAGGGTTTCTTCTTCCATTTCAATCTCTGCCTCTCGCATTTGCCCCAGCAAATCAGCTAGTTCTTTCAAAGAGGCTTCATCCTGGAGGAAGTCGTCGTATTCTTTGAGTACATCAAAAGAAGTATCTTCCCAAAGAGAACGGGACATGTCCCAATGGTTGCCAAGGTACTCTGTGAACGGTTTAACCATATCTACCAATTCAAGATATTCATTGACCTTGGCTTCTACCGTATCTGTGAATTGCTCTCTTTCTTCTTCCAGTTTTTGCAGCTGGTATTCCAGTATTTTGGCATTTAAAAGTGCATCCCATTGTGCTAGAAGATCGGTAACAAGTAAGTCTAGTCTTTTTCTTTCTTCAGCTTTGAGTTGTTCTATGGGTGTTTTTCCGATTAATTGTTTGAATCTTGTGTGGTAGAAAGAGACATCCAATTGTTCTTTGGTGTAAGTGGCATTTAGAAAATTAATGAGATAAGGCCATCTTTTTTCAAATACGTTAATAGGGGTGACAGCCCAACCACTCAGTCGCAACTGCTCATTTTCAAAAGGGTTCTTTTCACGAGCTTTTTGGTAAGATTTGCGAAGCCAGTAAAGCGTATCCAATATAATCTGACGCGTAATCTTTTGATTGCCTTTTGCGACTTGTAATAAGCCATCGATCTTAAAAAGGTCATCCAGTGCTTTGGTGAAATATTGGAAATATTCATCTTTTAGATCAGGAACTATATAGCTGTCCGGATCCAGTTTGTTTTGTAGATATTGGACCAAATACTTTCGGGTTTGACGATCTAATAACTCGCCAAACTCTATGAACCTTTCGTATTCCTCCTGTATTTGTTGATTGATGTCTTTATGGTGCTGCATTATTATTTATGAGTTAAACTCGCATAAGCATACTGTATCTTCTCCAACTTCAACTTCAACTGACGCAATGAATCCTGTACCTCCTGCATATTGGCTTTAACGATTTCACTTAAATTGGGCTCAACAAATAAGTTGTACTCAATAGCATTCAATTCTAGTGGTGCATCAGAATCAATGTGTGCTTCTTGTTGCTGGATGTAAGTCATCAGTCGCTCGTATCTTTCCTCCCAATACTTTTCTACTATTTGGTGAGGCTTTTTATATACGACTTCTTTGCGTTCAATTTTATGAGTTTTAAGCGGATAGTTATAGGTCACTGAATTAAAAATAACTTCAATGGTGTGTTCTTTGGTACTTTTCTTTGCCCTCAATCGATTGACCAGCTTGCCATCCTGGTCATAAAAATTGGTTACTTCTTCTTCTGTATTGGATAAATTTTGAAACTGAATGATAGGGATTAAACTTCCTTCAAATTTTGATTCATCCTTAAGTAATTGATAGTAATCCTCTTTAACAGGCATTAGGTTTTCTTCAGTCAATGTATAATTGACTTTAATTTCTTGATTGACATCTGCTTCGAACTCGTTGATTTCTCTTTTCAACATATTCAGGTTGACGGCCATTGAATATCCGTGCTTGCGAATGGATTCGCTTACAATTTCTTTGATGATATCGTACTGAATGGGTTTGTTCCACAAGCATTCCACCATCAAAAAGCAGTCCATTAGGTTTACTTTTTGGCGACCGTTTAAGAAAGCGGATGTCCTAAATAAGCGGATGATCTTTTTCCAGCGTCTGTCATAGATCTTGATCTGTTTATCTGCATTATTAGGACGAGCATTGAACTCTTCCATTTTGACTTTTACCAATTGAATGGTATTCAATACTTCAGCTGGTACTTCTATTTCATCAATGGTTTTATTCCACTGGTTCAGTTCTGCCTCATTTAGCTTGATACCATCAGCAATATTATCCTCATACACATTTTGTGTATCGGTAATCATAGTAAGGAAATTCTTGAATTGCTTGATGTTGCCTATTTCAAGGCGGATTAAAAACCTATCCCAAATTGGATCCAGGCTGTGATTAGAAGGAGGTAATTCATTAGAAGCAGTGATAATACCTCTAATTTTTACAGGAATGTCTTTATCCCCATTTCGATATACTTTTTCATTTAAAATGGTAAGTAAGGCATTTTGTATAGCAGGACCCGCTTTCCAAATTTCATCGAGGAAGACAATATTAGCACCGGGTAAATACCTATCTGTTAAGCGTTCGTATTTATCCTCTTCTTTCAACTTTTTGATGGAAACCGGTCCGAAAATCTCATCCGGAGTACTGAATTTACTCATGAGGTATTCAAAGGAAGTACCATCTTTGAAAGCATATTTTAATCTACGCGCTATCAAACTCTTTCCTACACCTGGAGGGCCTAATAAAAAGATACTCTCACCTGCTATGGTACTCAATAAAGCGAGTTTAATGGCTTTTTCTCTTTCGTATAAGCCTTTGGATAATTCTGCAAGCAAGCTTGCAGTTCTTTTTTGTACACTTATTGCTGAATCTATTTGCATGATCTTACTTCAATTACCAGAGGTTTTCCGTTTCCCCAAAATCAGGGCGTTGAATGCCATCTTCTTGTATGTAATGATTTCTTACCAACTCGTCTATGTTTGCCTTACGTATGTTTAAAACCGCTCCCTTAAAGTGTAATGCTTTTCCCGCCATGGCATGATTAAAGTCTACTTTAACCTTTTCATCATCAAATGACAGAATTTTTCCTTGATGTGCATCTCCCAAGTCATCTATTAAATTGACGAAGTTATTCTCCGTAATGAGATTAGGTGGGATGATTCCATCTACCTTGAAAGCTTCTCGGGGAACATCAATAATGTTGCCTTGTTCTACAGGACCATAAGCTTCGTGAGGCTGCAAAATGAACTCAAAGGTCTCATCCTGAGCCAGGCCTCTTAAATTTTCTTCAAAAGCAACTAAAAGCTTTCCGCTCCCAAACAAAAATATGAATGGATAATTAGCATCCATTCTTTCCATCAATGCTCCGTGGGAACCATTTTCTTTAAGTTCGTAGGTGATGGTTATGATGTTATGTTCTTCTACAATCAGTTTTTCCATTTGAATTCTATCCAATAAATTAATGCAAGTTGCGATGTATTGCTTCTTTGGTTAATTGGCAATGTAGCTGTCCAGAAAGTTGGCCAATTCTTCATACTTCAACAAGGTCGTTTCTGGTGCATTTGCTTTTATTAATTCTTCTCTGTAACTATCTCTAAGTTTATTAAAGTTGGGATTGTTGACAATATGAGCGATTACTAATCCTCTGAAGCAACGATCTATATTATTATTGACCCATTCCACTTTTTTTGTGGGTGCATTGTTGAAAAGACGATCCAAAGCGATCAGGTTATCATGGTTTTTAAAGAATGGATGAGCTGTTTTAACAAAATCAGACCAAGCACTCCTATTTAGTTTATAGATATCTTCAATGGTTCTAATTTCAAAACGTTCAAATCTTTGCCCTTTTAATTTTGCCAGTGAAGTGACAATACTCATGCTATGATTAGAAAATCCTTTTAAACCATTGGTATAAGGAAAAGCGATGTTTTCAAGCTGGTCAAATCTTATACCAGTATGAAATTCACATATGCTCAAATCATCGTAAACAGTAGTAGATAATATGAAGCACTTGAAGCCATAAGGAGTTGTTTTTCTGAATTGATGCATAGACTCAATCCAGTTAAAGCCGTGGGCATACATATGCTCCGTCAGTAGTCCCGCCAGCTTGTGTTCTGCTAA
>JBCBCD010000132.1:0-11120 GCA_038530915.1 Bacteroidota bacterium | reverse complement strand
GCCATATATTCTTTTTCCAAGCGCTGAAAAATAAATGGAATAACCTCGTGCCTAGCTGATTCCTGTTGCATAGCCCCTAAGAGCATTTTAGCAAAGTTCCAATGATATTGATCTTGTACAAGATAAACAAAAGCGTCGGCTGTAATTCGAGCTAGGAGATAATGACTGGCTAGGAATTCTTGTAATGTAACGGTTATAAAGCTAAACCTCCAATTATAATCATTATCGTCATCAATAATATTTCCAATTCCCAGTTTGCTGAATTGTAACGCTTGATCACGAGTGAACGGTAAGTTATCAATAGACGACTTAAAGGAAAACTCTTTTGCCATCAACATCTCATAAGCCAATTGCCCTGCCATTTTTTGCCAATTTTCATTAGCTTTAATAAGTTGTTCATGTCCCATGGAATAATCGATTAACCATCTGAATACAGAAGCCTGCAGATCATAGGTAGATTTAATAGAGAAAAGCTGTATTTCTGGTTGTTTTGATTTGGTATAAATCAATACGATATAGGAGAGCATTAGGGGGTTGTGGGCATGCTCTTGCAAAATATAATTTTGTTCAATTAGCTTGAGTAGTTGCTTCTTTTGTTTGTGCTCTTTCGGGTTTTGAGTCAAAAATGCTTGGATGTAATTTTCGATACTACTTTCTGTAAAGCCATCAATCTGTAATACGATCTCCTTATCAAATTTGTGGTAGATTAGCCCATAGGGACGTGAAAGGACAATATATCTTGCTTGATCAATCGGCCGTGTTAAGCTGCGTAAGTCGTGTTCTAGCTTTATTTGTTTTTTCCGATTCAACTCATCATAGCCATCCAGGATAAGTAGGTGCTTAGAATATTCTTTGGTTAGTAGTATTTCAACTTCCTCCAAAGAAAGTTCATTTAAGTAATGTTGATGGATATATTTGCTTATTACATTGGTTGATTTATTACTAAAATTTAGATCACGCAACTGAATGTAAAGCGGAATTTGTGGGACGAACAAATGATTCTTAGCCCATTTAAAGCATAACCACCGTGCGTAGGTTGATTTGCCTACTCCTGGATTTCCGGTAATGAGAATACGCTGGTTGTTTTGAATGATATCAGCAGAAAGATAGTCTGTTCCCAAGTGTAAAAAATCTGTTCTAACGTGGGTAAACCTTCTTCTTAAACTTTCCTGTTCTTTCCTAATCAGTGTATTTCTATCAGTAAGTTCTTTTTGTTCAATATAGGATAAGTTAGCGTAGTAGCTATCCATATCGAGTTGACCAAAGTAACCACTTTTATCACCAGGAATACGTATGCTATTAAACATGCTATCTTGCAAATACCTGACTTTTAGGATTTGTTCGATATTATACTCTATTTGTTGATCTTCTTGCGCTTGGAAGCGAATAGCTACAATAGGCCATTCTTCTCCAAACATGTACCAGCCACATATCTGAATTAAATCTGGATTCGCGGTAAAGTCTTTGATGAATGCCCTGTAAATGGTTCTTGATTCTGGCCACCTTCCTTCAAATCTGGCCTTAGCATCTTCAGTAAGGTTAAAATCAAATCGTTCTAACTCTTTATGAATAAATATATGGATTCGTGCAGCGAAGCGTATGGACCAACTCCTATTTCGTAGTTCGATTGGTACTTGTCGTTGATCTAGTTCAAAGTGTGCCTTGAGCAGTTCGATAAATTCTCGATTTACTTTGATGTTTTTTCGATTGCCCATTTAGTAACTGGTTTTGGTCTAATCCACTTATTACAAAAAGTAGCTGTTTCATCCTATGGATTCACCAGCCAATAATTTGTTGTTTGAATTCATTTTACTCAAATAAAACTTCTTTGGGTAACTCAGAACAGCTTGTCTGTGAGGAGGAACAAGTTATGAGATAGCCCATTTAAATCCATTTACTTTAAATTTACAGGAATTATTTAATGTTTAAAAACCGTTTAGTAATTAATGAGTAGAGCTTATCCAAAAGTTTTATTATTCATCATTCGTTTATATTCTATAACCTTTTAGTAGTGTTTTACTAAGCTTTGAGTTGAAAACTGCTCATTTATAATTTGTTCCAGATAAAGCTGATCAATTTCATTAAACGAATTTTTTAGTGTGCTATCAACATCAAAAACTGCTAATAACTCCCCTTGATGATCCAATACAGGAACTACAATTTCTGATTGAGAATTAGGGTCACATGTTATATGATCTTCTCCTTCTTCTAAGACGCTTACATCCTGTACAATCAATGTTTCTTTCTTAGCAGCAGATTGTCCACAGACTCCTTTGCCAATGTCTATATGGATACAACCCAAGGTGCCTTGATAAGGTCCCACAGTTAATTTTGATCCATTTACGCAATAAAAGCCAACCCAATAGAAATAGGGTAAATGTGTTTTTAAAAGACAGTTGATTGTAGACATCTTGACAATCATATTGTTTTCACCTTCAAGTACAAGCTTAATCGCTTTTGACGCTTCTATGTAGGCCATTTCTTTTTCTTTGTCCTCCAAATTTAGAGAAGGATTAATGAAATATGCCATTTCATCGTTTGTACTGATTTGATTCATTGTAATTAAATTATAGAGTTGAAAATTCTTTATTGGTAAGCTTTTAACAGCTTCTGGAAAAACTATGTTTTTAAATAAGGCAGATTAAAGCCTTTTATTGGTTCAGTAAATCATTTAAATCAATATTGCGTTTTTTAGCTATTTGAGCGATTATCTCAAAAAACTGTTGTCTCTGTGGAGTTTTTTCAAGTCTTAAGCAATGTTGTATCGTTTGCTTTAAATAATCAAGACCTTTCACATAATTATCTGTTGACACTAAAAAGAATATACTCATCTGTATGAGGGTTTCGGTTAGTTGGAATGAATATGCTTCAGGATTTTTTTCTGCTAATACTTTTCTGTGTAGTAAAGCTTCTTCAAGATAATGCCTTGCTAAATCATGCTCACCTAATACATCACACAATACGCCCAAATTGTTAAGAAGAAGAGCTAGTCCAGGGCGATGCGCTTCAATGTGTTGATTCGCCAAAGCCCTTTTTGTAATAAGAGAATCTTCATAAGCCTTTTTTGATTCATCTAGTTCATTATTTCGATGGTAGAGTAGACCCAAATTAGTCTGTATGGTACTGATGTATTGTAAGAATGTTTCTGAAGAGTCACTTGAAGATGCTTTGAAAATAGTTAATGCCTCCTTATATCGAGACTTTGATTCTTCAATCTCGTTCCTGTCTAATAGAAAATTTCCAAAATTTACGAGGACTTTTGCTTTTTCGAGTAAATATCTTTGGATGCCACGTGACGCCATTATTTCAAAGCTTTCTATTGCAGCTATGTAAGCTTTCCTAGCTTTTAAATATTTATGAAGATCACCACTGTAAAGGTTTCCTAGAACATGTAAAGTCTGCCCTAACTCAAACGAATAAACTTCTGGGTTAACCTTAGATAGTTCTTGCCATATCTTGAGTGCTTGATTTAGTTTTATTTCAGCTTTTGGGTACGCTCTATTGATAAGATGAAGGTTGGACAAATCATGGAGGGTTTTACCTAAATCTACACCATAAGTAGAAGGGTTAAAATCGTACAAAGATTCCCTGATTTTGAGCGCATTTTCAAAATAGTGTTCTGATTCTTTTAAATTATTAGAAGTAGCATTTAAACCCGCAAGGTTATTTAATGTATTGGCTTTATAAGAGAGGTAAATGTATGGGTTAGTATCAGCTAATTGACTGTAAATCAATAGACTTGTTTCAAAATAAGTGTGAGCAGTATCCAACTCGCCAAGTAATCGGTAAATTTGCCCTAAATTGTTTTGTAAATGTGCTACATCAGGCAAAAATTCCTGTTGATTTTTTTGGCTTAATTTTTTAATAATTTCGAGTGCTTCTACATAAGACGTTTTAGCTTGTATATATTGTTGAATATCTTTGTAAAGATTTCCAAGGTTCATCAAGGTGTTAGATACCATGTGGAGATAAGTATCAGGGGCACTTTCAGCCAAAGCTCGTCTTATTACTAAGGCTTTTTCATAATGTGCTTTGGCTTCATCGAACTCATTTTTTGCTACTTTTATTATTCCCATATTGTTAGAGATAGTTGCGATGAATTGCTGATAAAAACCAGGATTTTGATCAGTTAGCTTTTCATAAAAAGTAAGGGCTTCAGAATAAAATTTAATTGATAAACTAAATTCATTCTTATCTGCATATAGAATAGCTAGATTATTGATGACCTGAGCTAGATGTGGCTGAAAGGTTTCAGTACTGCTTTTGTCTAAAACTCTATAGATTTTTAAGGCGTTTTCGTACTGAAATAAAGCTTTCTGGTTTTGTCTTTGACCCTGTAAAAAATAGCCATACTCAAATTTATATTCTGCTTCATAAGAGGGCTTTTTAGATCTTTCAATTGAAATAACGCCAGTATCAAAATACTCTATCGATTTTAGAAGCCTATTTTCTGCACCTGAAATATCAAGATTTAAAATGGTCAATTGCCCTTTAGTTAGAAACTCATATGCATTGTTAACTAATTTTTCATAAGCTTCTTTTAATTTGTCCTCTACTTTTGATAAAGCGAGGAGTTGATTTTGGGTTTCTGTTAAAGAATGCTCATTTAGCGTAGCTATAGCTTCTTTAGTCTGACCTGCAAAAAATAAAGATTTTACTTTTTCTATACGTTCTGTACTTTTATGCTGGGTAATATTATGTGAAACAGTTAAAGTATTGATCTTATACTGTTTTATTTCTTCTTCAATAATGGCTATAGATTGGCCAATAGCTAAGCGCATTTGATGATTATCTACTTTTGTGAGCTCTTCTCTTTTATTGGACAGTTTTTTTGCCAACTGAGGATAGAAATCAGAATTGTAGATGAATTGTAACACTTCTAGATTAATATTACGATCACTTTTTATGTTTTCTATTTCATACTTTAATCTGTCTTCATTTAAAATGATTTCCATGTAAGCTTCACTCACACCATATTTGTTACTTATCTTGGTGATGTATTTGCTATGTGGATTATTCATGCTTTCTAAGGATTTTATTTAACAAACTAACTTGCCGATTCTCTAAGTAGTCAACCAATGTAATGAGGTTAAAATGGTCTTCATACAATTCTGTTTCTATCAGGATTTGATCTGCCTCTACAAATCTACCTTCATCAAACAGGATAACTGCTTTTCTTAAGCGCTCTGTTCTTGTTTTTAAGCTCGAAAAAACTTTTGCAAGCTTCAAGATATCTATCTTAAAGTTTTTCTCTATCTCAAGTAAATGTTTTAGTGCACTAAGCAAGTGAGTCTTCTTGCTTGGATCTTGCTCTTGTTCTAGCTGATTGGCTTTGCTTTCAATTTCTGTACTGAGCTTCTGATAATCAGGAGAATTCATAAAAAAACGCTTAACAATAAGGTTGATATCTCCTCCAGCTTCAATCTTGGAAATTTCGTAATCAACTGTAACTTTTCCTGTTTTGATGTAGTGGAGTAGGCTTACGTTGGTGTCCATACTAGCATTCTTGTCTTATTTTAATAAAAGTCATCCATTGTGGAGAATGAATTTATTCGTGAAACCTCTAGGCCATACTAGATCATTTCAGCTAATGGTTTTCATATTTAAACTCATACAATCCAATCTCCAATATGTTATTTTCAACTCATGTTTTGCCCATTTGCCTGCTTGGATGGATTTAATAAATCGAATAGATCCTGGTGAGATTTTGTGGTTTAGCGTTTTTACAAGTTTCATAATTAACTGGAATTATTTTATATGATTACTTTTCTAATATTTAATAGAGTAGGATATTATAAGATGTTTCCTAATAATCATTAATTTGCTATTGATTCGCTTTTAGATTAGTTATTATCAAGTTTTATAAATGAATAGACTTCAATCGAAGATAATTTTACTTCTAAATTAAAGCGCAATTTAAATAAAACCTCAGTCTATGGAACAGCTTAATGCAATTATTCTAGATTACCTTAAGTCAAGTAGCCCTTATCATTACGCTCTAATGTTGGATGGCCATTTGGGAAGTGGTAAAACTTATTACTTTAAAAAGTTGGTTAAGCCAGAAATAGAAAAGGAAGAACCATAAAGGGTAAGAAGGTTTTGTATGTTTCCTTAAATAGTGTACAAGGACCTGGAGAGATATTTCAGAAATTAGTCGAGCAAAAATTATGGCTGATTGATAAGGTGACCTCATCTAAGGTAGGAAAATTAGCTATGGCATATTGAGCGCTGTATCAAACCTGGCCGTAAAAGCAATAAGTTTTTCAGCAGTGACAAGTTTTGGTGGTAAGGTTTCTATTATTGGTAAAAACTTAAAAATTAAGTACAAAGATTTCTTCAATTTCAGAAATTGCATTATCTGTTTTGATGATTTAGAAAGGTTAAGTCCTGAATATAGATATGAAGACTTCTTAGGGTTCATTAATTCTAATTTTGTAGAACATGAAGGAATTAAAGTGATCATCATTTGCAATGAGGAAGAAATTATCTCAAAAGAAAGAGAGGATAAGAAAGAAGAGAAAACCAAGTATGAAGTTATCAAGGAGAAGGTCATAGGTAGAACCCTCGCTTTTAAGGTGGATATAAAAGACGCCATCCCTTCCTTCGTATACAGTTTTAAGGAATTGAATTTTACATTTTATAAGTGCTTAAAAGAACATCAAGAATTTCTGGAAAAAAAATTGTAGCTACCGAGGAAACAAACCTGAGAAGCATACAGTATTTTTTTGCTAACCTAGAGAAAATCTATAGTAGCCTTAATTTTACTGTATCAGAAAAAGATATGAAAGCCTTAATTATAGCTGTATTAATATTTTCAATCAAGTATAAAAAGGGTGAGTTTAGCAATATCAAAGAATTTGATAAGCTGCCTGATTATATTCAAGATGGTGGAGCTGAGACGTTAAAGCAATTTGAGTTTGTTACAGATGAGTATCAGGACAATTATCCATGTTGTATTGCTGTTCTAAAATACAGCTAATGGTTTGTCTTCTCTCATAGTACTTGGCCGGTAAATCATACTGGATACCTAAGCGTTCCAGTTCACTAAGTCGAGTAGTAGTCTTATCAAGGAACGAATTAAGGCTCGTTTTTGCTTGGCCACTTTTTAATATGGTCAATTCACCGGGTTCACTAGATAGCAATAATGATTTCCCAATAGATAATAATGGCGAGCCGGGAAGTGTCAACAATCCATTGCCTTTTGGTTCGGTTGCCTATAAATACATAGTTTTAGGTGATGGAGCTGAGCCACTACTAGATGGCGATGAGCAAGGCAATGCCTTCGATCAAGACCCAAGTGGCAATATGACGATTGATTTTAGCTTTTTCTACAAAGATGAATGTCCGGATATGACTGCTCGCTTCTCAGGAGATTTGCTTTTGTGTTATGATGAAAGCTTAGGGGATATTTCTGCAGTGGCCATCAATGCGATTGGGCCGGTACGTTATGAATGGAGCACGGAGAATCAAACTCCAGATTTAAAACAAGTAGGAATTGGTAATTACACCCTCTCTATTACAGCCTTTTTATTTAATATTATCAACCGACAATTCACTATCTTTTAGCTGTAAAAAGATATAGTATGTTATTTGAAAAGCAAGACGCATTTTTTGATAGCTTACCTGCTTGGAATATGTCTGTTATTGATCTTATAGCTGACAAAAAAAAATTTACAGCTGTTCCTGAGGAATGGTATGTAGTGGTTACTGATATAAAAAAGTCTACTCAGGCCGTAGCCAATGGTCTCCATCGAATTGTAAATCTTGTAGCTTCAGGTAGCATTATTGCTGCTCTAAACCTTTCCAGGGATAGAGGGATTAACATACCCTTCTTTTTTGGTGGTGATGGTGGAACATTGATTGTCCCTTCCAGCCTGTTGGAACCAATAATTCTGGCTTTAAAGGAACACCAACAGAATACCTCTAAAAACTTTGGACTTGACCTTCGAGTAGGACATATTCCCGTAGCACAGATTTATAATCAACAGTTTCAGTTGCAAGTAGCAAAGGTTCGAATTAATGAACTGTTGACCATTCCGGTAATTTTAGGGGACGGACTTCAATATGCAGAGGAAGTGATCAAGAGAGAGCCTTATGTTCCAAGTACGGTAGAAGACATCAAATCTTACCTCAATCTAGAAGGGATGGAATGTCGTTGGAATCGTATCCCACCTCCTGATCACAACGAAGAAGTAGTAAGCCTATTGGTATTAGGTACATCCAAAGGCCAACAAGCTGATGTATTTAAAAATGTGTTGAATGCCATAGAATCCATCTACGGTCCACAAGCCCGGAGGTGGCCAATTTCGGCTACGAAACTTCAGCTGGGCACTACTTTCGGACAAATTACTGATGAAATGAAGACCAAACTGGGGCGTTTCGATCTTGGGTATTTAATACGTAATTGGATAATTACCATAGTTAGTAAGGGATACCTCGGAATGATTAAGAACTCAAACCGTCAACTCAATCAATTGGTCCAGTTATCCTACACCCTCGTTCTCGATGGTCGTATTAGTACTGTCATTTCTGGTACTTCAAAACAGAGAAAAAACCTGCAAGTAGCACTGGAGCAAATGGAAAATGAAGGTTTACTTTATTTTGGGTTGTATGTAAGTAAAGCCAGCATTATGTCCTGTTATGTAAGAGACCAAAGCAATCTGCATATTCATTTTGTTGATGGCTCAGATGGAGGATATACCATAGCAGCAAAAGTGTTGAAGAAGAAGTTGAATAGAGATGAAATAAGCTAGGGGTTAATTTGAAAAAGGCAAGTGGTTAACAAATATAGGCAAGAAGTCTTCCCTTTTTGGTTTTACCACTTTCTAATAAGGTCAATAAAAGCGTTTTTTTATGCTTGCAAGTAAATAAGGCTTCTAATGATCCGTTGACAGCAATAATGCCAACGAATTATCATTAAGAGCCTCGATCAGCTCCAAAAATCTGATCGATCAAAAATACTGATTATTTTTGTCCAACCACTTAGTGGGAATCTACTGAGACTTAGGTCTGATGCACTCAAATATTAAGTTTATTGTAAAAGTTACCAGTTGGAAATTATGAAAAACCAATTTGAAGATTTTATATATAAAAGAGTAAAAAAGCCTAGAGATCAAGAGGTTCAGGAAATCTTGTCCATTTTCTCAGAGAAAAAATTTGCTAAGGGAGCTCTATTTAAAGAGGGGAATACAATCATAAAAAAACTGGGATTTCTTGTCGAGGGTAGTGCAAGGACCTATTTTATCAATGACAAAGGGGATGAAATTACGGATGAGATCGTTCAGAAAAATAATTTTCTATCAGACATCATAAGCGTCAGAACTGAAGAAAAATCACCGATTATTATAGAGATCATAGAAAAATCACTTGTTCTTGTAGCTAATATGAACAGCGTTTGGAATTTGCTCGAACGCAACGTTACGTTTAACATTTTGATCAGAGAATACATAGGGGATAGATCAATGGAATTACTCAAAAGACATCTAATGTTTCTGAATGGTACAGCCAAAGAGCGATATCAATACATTTTAGAAACTAATCCCGAAATACTTCAAAAGTTTCCACTCAAATACATTGCATCCATGATCGGGGTGACTCAAACCCAGCTTAGCAGGATCAGGAAAGAAAATTTGTAAGCTCACCAGTTTTTTCAACATATGTAAAAGGATAGTGCATTCAGATAAGTGAAATTTGTACCAACAAATGAAAATATTTCACAGAATGAACCATCTATCTGTCCTTAAAACGATCATCACAGCCTTATTACTTATGGGAGTTGCTAATTCGGCATTTACCCAATCAGTCCAAACAGAAGTAGAAATTATCCAGGAGGCTTTTGGCCTGGAAAAAAAGGTAGCAGTTGCCAATTTCATGGAGTTGGGGGAAAATGCTGAGAGTTTCTGGAAAATATACGACGAATACGAAGCAGAACGCAAGGAACTTGGTACCAACCGAATCAAAATTATAGCAGATTACGCTAAAAGCTACTCTTCCATTTCTGACGAAGAGATTCAAGTGCTTTTCAAAAGGACTCAAACCTTTAAAAAATCGTTTGCTAAACTTCAGAAAAGCTATTTCAATCGGATGAGAAAAGAAGTTGGCACCAGCAAAGCTGCTCAGTTTTTTCAGTTGGAAAGCTACTTTAATGCAATGATTCAGGCTGAAATTTATACACAGATACCTTTTATAGGCGAAAACCTGAATGGAAATTGATCTGGTCAAGAGATTTGATACAGTAACAGTAAAATCTAATAACTAAAAATAAAAACCAAGATGAAACTCAACAAAAAACTTATTTATGTTTTATCAGCGATCGCGTTGTTAGTAGCATTATTTTTCATTTTTCTTCCATCTATTCTCCATTCATTGGGGTTTCATCCTGATTATGATGGGAAACAATACAATTTAAAAGGGAAAAAAGCGCTCATTGTAGCCACGAGTCATGGGGTTTTGAATAAACCAGGCGAAACGGATGGTCCTGCGACAGGTGTTTTTGCCTCCGAAATGACCATTCCCTATTACGAATTCTTCGATGCAAACATGGAAGTAGATTTGGCAAGTATTCAGGGAGGAGAAATTCCAATTGACCCACAATCCTTTTATTATTTTCTTAAATCGGATCAGGATAAGCGGTATTTAAAAGACGACGACTTTCAGGCTAAGGTTAAAAATGCCTCTCCGGTTAAAGACGTCAATTTCAAGGAGTATGATGTCGTTTTCTTTGCCGGTGGTTGGGGTGCTGCATACGACATGAATTCTGAAATTGTCGCAACGAAAGTTTCGGATGCGTATTACAACTCCGATGTACTTTTCGGTAGTGTGTGCCATGGGGCATTGGCGTTCACAGAGGCCAAAGACAAAAATGGCGATTATCTAATAAAAGGTAGACCAATGACAGGTGTTACTCAAAAACAGATAGTAACTTTTGGGATTGAGTATACGCCCTATCACCCTGAGGAAGAGTTAAAAAAAGCCGGTGCAATCTATAAGGCCAATCAATCAAAAAGAGTCGATCAGTTCGCTACCATTACTGTTATTGACAAAGAAAAGCGATTCATTACAGGGCAGAATCACTTTGGCCAGATACGGATGTAAAGCCCGTAATAGCCAGGAAAATAAAT
>JBCBCD010000131.1:6353-11140 GCA_038530915.1 Bacteroidota bacterium | reverse complement strand
CAACTAACTAGAGCAACAACTCACTTCTCAATTTAAGTGTTTTCAATTGCAAGAAAAAAGCTTATCGCAAACACAAGTAGCCAAACAACTCAATACTTCTATCTCAGTGATCAGTTGCTATGAAAGAGGTGAGATGACGCCTTCCATTGCCACAGCTAAGAACCTAGCGGAGTTATTGGATACTACAGTCGGCTATCTACTGGGAGAGACGGATGAAGCAGATCTACTCAAAGATCCCGATATGGTCAAAAATTCAAAGACATCATTTCTCTCAAAACAAAAGATAAGGAGCATGTACTCTTTGCATTGGATGTCATGCTCAGAGATGTGAAGTTGAAAGAGTTGACTAGGTCTTAAAAAGCAAGTAGCCCATCTTAACCGAGAGGGCAACGGGCTATTGCTTTTGACAAACTTTATTCTCGTGTTATGTTTCGACTTTTATTACAACTTCGGTATTTGCAATCAGATCTCCTATCCGCTTTCCTTTATTTATTAATGAAATGAATAGTTCTAGCGGCCACGCAAACAAGAATAAATTTCTTACAATAGATTGAAAGTAACTTATCTTATCGTTTTTTTGAGATATCAATTTTAAGCCAAGTAATTTCTTTGAGAAAGAACCTGAAGGAGTTATTGTATCTTTAATTAATATATAAACCCAGCCGATAAACACTCCCATGTCACTTAGTTCGTTGATACCAAAAATTAGACCTAGAGCATGAAAAGGGGAACCAAGAATTGCACCTATCATTAGGTCAATCATGAAGGCGAAACTTCTGAATAAAAGGCTTGTCATGATACATGATATTAGGTAAAGAGAATGCTGAATTTAATGGATTAATACTTGCAATAAGAAAACAGCCCATCCTAAAAAAGGACAGGCCTTTGCAGAATATGTTTTACATTATATAAATTATCCTCTGTCAATCATCCATCCATCAATTCCATTTTGGATATAACCTTTCATTCCATTTTTTGCCAGTAACGTAACCTGATGCATGATCTTTCATGAAAGACGACATTTCCAAAATTACCTGCTCCATTTTAGTAGCAAAATCGCCTTTGTAACTTTTTGAATCAAACTTAGAAAAATCAAAATCAGGTGATAAGTATTTAACTAATTAATCAAAATCTATATCTTCAATTTTCTCATATTTATCAAAAGAAAGAGCAACCCTTGTATTATCAATAATTATATTATTAATCAATTCCGTAAATACAACCTTTCCCCATAGTTTATCAGTTTCACTTTGCACTTCCTGTCTGAATACAATTTCAAAGATTTTATTTTCTTTCTTAAAAATAAAACCTAATGCAGAGCTTTTAATCTTACCATTGTTGAAATTGAAATCGTAAGTGATTGCATTTTCTTGCTTACTTGTAACAAGAAGCCTTGCTTTTCTGCTAATCAGAGTTTCAGAAGTATCGTTAAGAGAAAACTCATATAATTCTGACAAATAGTCAATCGGATCATAGTCAGGAAGCATTCGTTCTAGTACAACAAAATATCCAGTACTATCTTTTGTAATAGAAAAGAAAAGTCTGTTATTATTGGACGTATCAACTTTCCAGTCATCTTTAATAATGAGCTTGAGCCTATTATTTGAAAATAACTTCCAGTCAATCTTTTTACTATTCTCAGTATTAGTTATTTCATAAGTCCAGTTTCCAAATTTCAAGTCATTTTTATATTTACCCCTCTTAATAATATTGGTAGTAAAAGGTATATCAAAATAGGCCCATTCAGCATTTTCTACTTTTGGAAATATCTGATTCTCTGGAAACTCTTCAGTTGTACAGCTCAGAAGTGTAATTAAGACAATAAAACTTACAATGTAATTAATTGTAGCCCTAAAAATAATAGGCTTAATACTGTTGTTGAAAGTAATTACTTGTTTGCTCATTTTTTTATGTAGATTTTTGCACCAAATTCAGCAGAAGCATTTTTCATTTTTTTGTTTTTAGATTCAATTTGAACTTTAGCAGTCACACCAACTTCATTTGAAATCTTACCTTTAGATTTTGAAGTTTTTGCATAAACAGATAAGCCTGAAGTAGAATTTTTCCCAGTTTTTTGACCTACTGATAAGGTTACTTGGTTAGAAACGGTAGTCTCTTTGGTCTCAAGATTGATTTCAACAGTATTTTTAACGCTAGCACTGACTCCTTTGATAGTTGTTTTAGCCTCCATTTCTTGGATGGCTTTAGCATCTTCTTTTATGTTCACATCTACTAGAGGTTTAGATATAATAACTTCATTATTACTATTGGCCTCAAAAATTTGAGAAAAGTTAGTTTCGCCAGTTATTGTTACACTTGCTTCGACTTTCTTCTGAGTTGATATTGAAGTGCTACCAACTTTTCCTTCTGTTTTTGATATGACCTTAGTGTTTTTACCATATACTGAAGCTTTAACATTGTCAAAGAAATTAGTTGCAGCATGGAACATTCTTCTAAAACCCTCTCCAATTGCTTTAAATCCACCTTCCGTTGTTGCTAAATATCTCTGTAGTCCATGTAAATCAATACTCGCAATCGGCTCATTCTCCGCATAATTAAAAGTACTAACCCACGGAAACTCATCACTTATCGGATCTACACCAGTAAATCTACCAATCGCCGGATCGTACCATCTAGCTCCATACTCATACAGATTCAGCCCAAAGTCTTCATTCAACTCTTTACCGTTGTATTGGTAATTCGTCGCCTTATCACTCCCACTCATCCAAACTCCATTCATGGCCATTCCAAATGGATAGTAATGATTCTCAGAAAGCACCTCATTAGTAGCTGGATTGTCAAATATTTCAATTTTGCCGTCACCGTCTTTATCGGTGAAGGTGATGCGCGTGTTGCCAAGGTGATCGGTGATGAAGTATTCATATCGGCGTGTACCACTCTCTTGGAAAAGGCGACTGTCCGATAGGTAGATGGCTTCTAGTGTTCCATTCTCGTACTCTATGCCACCAATATAATCTCTGTAGTCAGTAGATTGACCGACCGTACTCACAATACTGGCAGTAAAATCAGCTCCTGTGACTGCACTGAAGCCCGCCTGTAAGGTGATGGATTGAGTGGCCCCCATATTCACTGTAGTTCCACTAGCTACTTGACCACTTGAGGTCAAATTGGTACCGGAATAGGTACCTGCCGGAATAGGATTGGCATTCAAGTCTACTGAATTGGCCGGACTGACTACCTTTTTCTGCAGTTTGGTCCCATTTGCATCATACAAAAATTCGATATAATCACTGCTTCCTACCTTGTCAATGCGCTTGGGTAAGTTAAGGTGATTGTAGGTAATAGTCAAACCTTTGTAGGGATTAGAGGTCATATTTCCGTTGGCATCATATCCGTAGTTGCCGCTGCTACTATTTTGATTAAAGCCTTCTGCTTTACTGGCTGTGGGAGCTGAGTCGGTAATGCTATTAAGGCGATTCTTTCCGCTGACATAGTTGTAAGCTAAGTCATCTATTTGTGCACTTTGCCAACAACTTCCATCAAAATACTGACCATCACGTCTTAAAATGGTAATGTTGCCTCTTACATCATAATCGTAGAAAGTCTCATAGCGATTGTTCCAGGTAATGCTGCCGTTGCTTTCGCCATATTCTGCTGTTTTCAGCCTTTGCAGATAATCATAGGTAAAGCGATACGTTTGTGTCTCACGCCCTTTTACCTGCCACTCCAATTGAGAGATATTGCCATTTTTTTGTGCTGTGGTGCCACTAGTTGGATTATCGTAGTACAATTGTAAGCGGAATAAGTCATTGTTTTCTAATACACTGTTACCACCTACATTAGGTAGGCCTGGTGTACAAGCACCAAAACCCAACTGAGTACCACTTACTCCAGTATTAATGCTTTTTAAAAAGCCATTTTCAAGGTATTCATAATCCAAGCTTTGCAAATAAGTGGAACCGGTTTTGCCTAGGTTTTTCTCCAGCAATTGATCTTTGTGAGTGTAAGATTGCTGACTCAATTGTTGCTCTGCATCTGAGCCATATTTGTGCCAGGTTTCAGTAAGGCGACCGGAATGATCGTATACCATACGATCTTGTAAGGTAACACTACTGCCCCCCACCAACGCATGTGCTCTACTAACTACTGTAGGATTATCAGCAAAATCATAGGTGTAAGTGACATCTTCTGCTGTTGTATTAGACAAATCTTTGTGGTGATTTCCAAAAGTACGACTGACTTGGCCATAGGCGTTGTATTCAGTCGTTGTAGTAAGCCAATCATTGCTTGAATCAAGGATTTTTACTTCCGTTTTGTAGATTTTGCCTTTGTAAATATCTCCTGTTTGTACTGTACCTCCATCGTAGGTGGTACGCGTTAATTCTTCTAAAAAATTAGTGCTGCTTGAAGAAGTTGCAAATCCTGAAATGGAAGCTCTACCAAAAATGTCGTAAGTAGTCATTAGCCATTTACTAGAATTGGCCAAGCTGGGATCTTGCATATGGGTCATCAAAAATCGATTATCATACACATATTTTATCGGACCATCTTGATCCGGTAATTGCTTCTCAGTAATATTATCTCTACCATCGTATAGATAAGTATAGATCAAATCATCAGAACCCGTTGAGCCGGGTGGGATAACTTTGGTTAATCGATCTTTAAGGTCGTAGGCAAATAGAGTTTCTTCCTCTAAAGAGCCTTTCTTTTGTTTGGTTTTAATTTGTCGACCTTTCTTATCGGTATACGTCCAGCTTTCGTTATTTTCAGGATCTGTGACTTTACTAATAATCAGAGAATAGACGGCATCAGCTACCCAGTCAATT
>JBCBCD010000131.1:0-6343 GCA_038530915.1 Bacteroidota bacterium | reverse complement strand
GACTGGGTAGCTGATGCCGTCTATTGTTTCACTACCATCATTGGTTAAGTATTCATATTGGGTAGCGTACCAATCAGGTGGTGTCACTTTAATTTGTCTATTGGCAGGCGAAGGCTCATACTCAGTCAAGGTAAATGCATTGTCTGTTTCCAAACTTGCAGGTAGGGAAGTGACAAAAGCACCATTGGAAGTAGAAGCTTCAAAGGGCTCATACACCTTAAATGGGCGACCAAAGGCATCGTATTTCGTTGCAGTCACCACATCGCTACCTGCTGGTGAATAAGCTTGTTGATTGGATTGAATTGGGCGACCAAGTCCATCCATATACTGCTTAACAGTTAGATCGTCAAAACTACTATTGGTTTCAGCAGGATCGTTGTCGTAAATGGTTTCTGTTTGTACAAAATTATTAGCATCACCTCCACTTGTATAAGCGTAAGAGAAGTTTTGTATTACTTTACCATTTCTGGCAGATATTTGCTTCAACCTTTGGATGCCATCATAGGTAAAGGTCTGTACCTGTCCATCAATATCTGTGATGGTGTGTATGCGCCTATTGTCTGTATGATAGCTGTATTGCCAATCAAAACCATTAAAAGATTTTTCAGTCAGTAAACCATTGGTCCAAGTATAGGTCTCTGGGGCCCATCCATCTTTTTGATATTGTTGGATGTATCCATCGCTTGTATATTCTAACACTTGACCTAGTAAGGTCCAATCAGAGGTTTGCATACTACCACTGGCATCCCATGTCTTCTCATACAATTTTATGGAATCGACTCTGGGGAGTGTATTACTGGTAAAATAGTCAAGTGTACGTTCTATACCACTTACCATTTCAAAGGAACTACCGCCAGCTTCTTGTACAGAAACAGTAGTTTTCAAAGGTAAGTCAATTTTGTTGGCATCAATTAAATCATCTTTGATTGGATCACCACCACCAGGAAGCTGAGGCCGATCATGAACATACTCTGTAACTGTCTTGGTCACACTTCCATCAGAATTGGTCATTAAGGTCTCAATGGGCATGGTGTGAGCTCCATTTTGGGTTTCATAACTATAATCAGTAGTAGTAGCAACCATTTCTCCACTTCCATCGCTAGAGTAAACTTCCTCTGTAGTGGATTCCAGGTAGATCCAATCTGTTCTGACATCATACCAGTCTATCGCATATTCTTCTATTGCCAGAGGATTATCGTGATTTAGTCCCGGATGATCATATACCCGTTTGGCTACTATTGCTCTTATGGTATCGCTATTGGGTGTGTCGTCATATTCATAGGTATATGTTTTTCTTGATACTAAATCATCGCTAGTATCATAGGTAGCTTCTTCTTCAAGTTTACCTGTTTTATAAGAATAATCTACTTTAGGCGTACTTAGAAAGACATTAAAGGGATTAGGACCGGGCAATTCATCACCATCAGCAAATACTCTATATTTAAAATACCGCTTCCCATTTTCTGCATTTTCACCATGCCATTCCCATACTTCTCTGTAGCCCACTATAGAACCTGAGGTACTGGTAATATTGGTCATACTACTGGAAGATACTCGCCTGCTGTTGCAGGTAATGGTACTATTAGGAGGATTCGGGTCGGTAATAATAGTTACCTCATCGGTCACATATAAGGGCTGTCGACCCAAATAGGTAGCAGTGGATGCATCGCAGCCATTGTTGTCTTTTTCATAGTGAAAAGTCCTAATGATATTATTGTTTACATCTCCATCATTATCGTCATAGGTAACTTTTTTCACCCTAATACCACCAGTAGGCTCATTGTCTACGGTAGATGATACAGATTCCATGAAAGAGACGGAGATATTGGCATATTCCGGATTATTAAAAGGAGGTGTTTCAAATGGGTCTTCTTCTCTGGCAATAGCTACAATTTTGTAATTACCCGGGAGTAGATATTGGGTAGTTGAAGTGGGAAGTAATTCTTGAGGGACTGTAAGGTTATTATCCCCACCCCATTCAAAAATCAGTGAATTCCCATTGCTCACATCAATCAATTTTACTTGTGCTCCATTATCCCTAAAACCAACCTTCAATGCGCTATAAGTAAGTGTGACGGTTTGAGCCTCATCAATAGTAAAAGGTGTTTCAGAGGTTACTACATTACCATTATAAATAGCACTAGCAGCTTTAACAGTGTTCTGTAATTCTGTAACAGTCCCACATACAGCTACTTCATTGGATTCATATTCATAACTTACATTTCCACCTGTAGGATAAATGACTTTGTTTAAAACACCAATCTTTGCCTTATTGACATCTGGTTCTCTATTTGCAGCTTGAAAGTTATAACTGTTTTGAAGATAACTTAGATCGCTGGCTGAAAGGTTGCTTCCGGGGGCCAATTGTGGTGATAAGTTGGAATTGAAATACCCCCAATGGTCTTGTGCATAAGCAAATCTGGGTGGAAGAGTTGATCGATTAAGGTATTCAAATTGATATTTGTAAACCACATCATTGCTATTACTTACATCTATGGTTTGGATTTCATCGAGGAACATCCTTTTCTTTTGGCGATTATCAGCAATATAGGCAGGCTTATTTGCTGCTGTAACAACGGTTTGTATAAAATCAATTCTCTTTAGAGTAGAGTTATCGGGACCTTTGATCAAGAGTCCGGTTATTCTACTGTCACCTGTGACGGTCAATATATCCTCCCTCACCGCATCAGAAACAAATTCCACAGTTCCATTAACTGTAGAGCTTATTGAAGCAATGGTACCACCATAATCACGCTTGGCTATCATACATTCATAGCTAGCAAAATTATCAGGACAATTAGGTGTGATCGGTTGTACATCAGGCATGGTATAGGTTTCTGAATAATTGAAATTATAGATGATGTCTTTTGCTGAATACGTAAATGTGACATCATCATCTGTGATAGGATTGTGAATCTTTTTAAGGTACCAGGCTGTAGCCACCGGCTGAGTGTATTCTTTTTGTCTACAAATACTATTGGTACCTGTTTTTTCAGTTTCAGAATATTCTATTGCTCCAGTAGTACCAAATGTATATATTACGCCATTTGGAGCTGTAATGGTTACAGAGTTTATGGTTGTAGTAGCACCCAAAGGGGTACTACAATTATTGCAGACAGTGTATGTAACTTTTAAATCTTGATGAGGGATCAACTTGATGGAGTTCGGCCCATCAATGATGAACTTACCAGAATAACCAGGAAAACTAAAATGGAAAATATCAGGTTGTCCATCCCAGCCGTCTTGTACAGCAAACTCACGCAGATCGCTGAAATTACTTCCAGGGTTCGTAGTAACAATTGGGTGAGGTACCTGACTGCCTCTGGTAATAAATCCATCTGTGCCCTCATCCGGTAATTTCATAACGGTACGGGATACGACACCACCAGCATTTAAGCTCCATCCCAAACCCACATTACTGGATATGTCATTGACTTTTACACCACTGGCATGATAGCTTAATGAAATGGGTACACTAATCCCCTTGCCAGTCAATGTATGGAGCGGAATATCTATAGATGGAGTACCCGAGTTATAGTTTACCGGAAAATCAATGAATTTGATGAGTTCAGAAACAGTTGGTGATGGAGGAAGTATATCATAAGTAGGGTCGTCCTCCGTGACCGATGGTCCTTGTGCTTTCAGTTGAAAGCTTGCTGTCAGCCATAAACTGAGCAGGAGAAACATGCTTAATTGTTTCATATTGATAATATTATACAGATTGATATCATCGAAAGATGTATCAACTTTTTTTAGAAAAATGGTTGTTTAAATCAGGAGTCTAACTGGTTTTTATTTCACCAAGACAAATGATTGTTGAAAAAAATCAGTACCCACATAAGCTTTACAGAGGTACTGACCTGCTGGATGCTCATTCATATTCAAAATAGTAGTTTGGTCAGAAGCATTAGCTGTAAAAACGACTTCTCCCAAAGCATTCATGACGATTAGTTTTATCTCTTTTTGGTCTGGATTATTTATCCAAATGTTGACTTTGTTAGATGCCGGATTGGGATAAATTAAAAGACTTTGGATGTTGTTTTTAATGGGTTTATCCTCCAAGGGTATGGTCGTGAATGCTTTCAACTTATTGACAATAGCCAAACCCAGAGGTTCTCTCAAGCCGGCTATCAATTGTTGTGGATTGGAGCCATCCAGATTCATACTATTTACGGTACCCATAAAATAGTCAGTCCAATAAAGCTTTTCTGTTTCTGTATCCAATAGCAAACAATAAGGTGATTCTTCTTTAGTTCCTCTGTAAAGTTCTTTTTGATTTTTGCCGTCCAAATCAGATTTGAAAATATAAGCACCCACATCATTTGACCAATATATTTCTCTCTTTTTGTGATCAATTTCTAATCTAATCGGATAACCATCATCAGGAGTATTAAATGAATCTACTTCAGTTAGTTTTTCTAGGTTGGTGGAATAGATCCAAGTAGAACTCAATTCAGTCCAATAGATTTTATTTTCAACTGGATCAATTGCAAGGCTGCTTGCTTGATTTAAGTTATCCAATGGAAGCAATTCAAGGTTATTGCCATTTTTTTTATTGAAATAGATTTTACTACCTAGTCCATCTAGCCAATAGTATAATTTGTTTGCGTAATCGTAATCAATATCAATAGGTATAGCTGTTTCTACTTGTATCAAGGATTCTTTATTGTTGTTATTAAAATTTCCTCTTTTGATAGATCGGTCTTTACCTTCAATCCAAAGAAACTTTTCACTTGATTCATCAACAATGAGATCATAAGCCCTGAAAATGAACTCGCTTTCGTCTTTTCCAATGACTACTTCAATTGTTTTCCTCTCTTCTTCAAGTGGATACGCAATGACGTTATGATCGAGTCGATTCAATACCAGTAAACTTCGCTGAGCTACTGTGCTTGAAACACTAATACAAATGATAGAAAGTGTTATTATTATATTTTTCATCTTCTGTTTTTAATGGATTAATTACTACTTCTTCAATTCCTTCACTTCTTCCTTCAAAGCTTCATTTTCAGCTTTAAGTGCTTTGATTTCTTTATTCATGTCAATCATATACAAGGTGAGTTCTTCAATTTTTTGAAGGAGTTTGCTGTCCATCTCCCCTAAGTTGATGCCATTTTTTGTTACTTCTGCTTCACTGGGGATGCTTGGAAGGTGTTGGTTGGTGTGGATATAGTTTTCTACTTCTTCCAGACTCATTATAGGGTAGTCTTTTTCAAATACAAAATCTGACCAGCCACTAGCTTCTACTTTTACTTCTCGAGCACCGATGGAGCCTTCAACGGCTAACTGATGAGTACCGAAAGTCTCTGTACCTACACTTAGATTACCTCTGATTGAAATATGATTTCCAGATTCTCCAACTCTAATCATTTGTGTATTGGTATGCCCATATAAATAGTCTGACTGAAGAACATAAGCACTAAGACTATTATTAAACCTGGGAGCAGGTTGACCTCCTAATAATATGTTTCCATCTACATGTAGTTTTTCTGTTGGAGTCATTGTGCCAATACCAATATTTCCATTTCGAGCTGCATTATTTCCAGTACCTAAAAGGACATCACCATCTGTTTGAAAAATAATGGGGCTTGTATAATTTGTTCCATTATGAGAAAATAAGACATAATCTCCAATGGCACTACTCCAAGTATCTGTTCTAAAACTCCATGTCCAATATCTTGCTCCCCCTACCGTAAGGTCATCATTTGGTCTAAATTCAAAATCAGCAACAGCTTTTGAAGAAGTACTTGGGCCCCCCAAACGTATGCCCATACGTTTAGTATCAGATACATGGAGCTTAGTAACAGGAGTTGTAGTACCAATCCCAACTTTATCACCTGTATCTGTTACCTGACTAAATAAAGGAAGTGCAAAAATTGATAATAAGAAGAGAAATAAATTCTTTTTCATTTTCTGTTGTTTATAGGTTTTAAATTGTAAATGTTTTGTTTTGCTATACTTTTTTGTGTATGAATAAGCGTTTTAGCTTAATTAGTAATAAGAAAGTCTTGTTTTTGGACATAGATTCCCCTGTTGAAATAAATGATTTGCTCAAAACATTTATTTCAACGCATTTCAGTCCAAGGTATACCTATTGGTATACTTTCGTCAATTAGTAACTTTCCTTTTTAATAATTAAGTAGTAGTTTTTGAATGAAAATGTAATACAATCTACCTTGAAGCTTTAAAGGGAATAGATAGGACTAGATAGTCAACCTATTGTTTGTCAATAGCTTAAAAGGCATGCTGGCCAAGTTGAAACATTGGCTCAAATTGCATCGAATAATACTAACTTACATTGGTAGAAATTATGTGGTAGGTAAGCCAGAGTTTAGTATCAGTT
>JBCBCD010000130.1:1359-11144 GCA_038530915.1 Bacteroidota bacterium | reverse complement strand
TGATTACAGAGATTATCGTGATGTTACAAAAGAAGAAATAAAGCCTATGATAAATCAAGTTGAAAACTTGATTCAAAAAGTCGAAAAATTAATATTAGAAAATGATAATAGCTTTTGAAAAATTATCATTACTGAATTAACCCATCTTTCATATTATTTATGCATTATTCCTTATAAATCAAGTTTTAATCAAAGTAGAAATGCCTAATATTTCAAATATTTAGATTCTAGATTTTTATTTGCGCTAATGAATAGGAAAAAAAAGGGGGCTCAATTAATAGATAAATCAAATCACATAAAATTACTGCTTAGGACAGTCTGGGTGCTGTTATGTGTTGTTTGCTTCCCTCAATTTAGTTTTTCTCAAAGCTCAGAGGCTACTTTCCAATTCCAAAACTTCACTCAAAAAGAAGGCCTAGCCAGCAATTATGTAATTGGTATCACTCAAGACCACAAAGGGTTCATATGGATAGCCACCGAAAATGGACTTAATCGTTTCGATGGACAACATTTTATTACTTTTCGCAATGATCCTAATGATGAAGAAACCATCAACAACAATCGAGTTTGGTCTATATTGGAAGATAGCCAGCACAACTTATGGGTAAGTTCCGAAGGGGGCTTAAGTTGGCTCAACCGCAAAACTGGAAAGTTTATTCGAATTCCATTAAAGGAAAACAACCAAACTGTACCACTCAGTGGAGTAAGACACATACAAGAGTCTACTGATGGAACGATATGGGTGAGTACAATTAAAGAGGGAATATTTAGAGTTGAAAAGGAGACAGAAGGGCAAGAATGGAAATTAAGTCGTTTTTCTTATGAAGTAAATGGACGTCCAGAAACCAATGTACGCACTTACAACATACCCTATGCCACTTCCGATGTACTCTGGGTAGCCAATTCAAAAGGAATCAACCAGGTAGACATTAATACTAAAAAAGCTATAAGACATCCCTTCCCAACTGCCTTAAGGAATGTGAGAAAAGAGTTTGAATATCTACATACTTCTTACAATGGCAATGGGAAGATCTTTACTGGTATAAATGATCAATTACTGTGTTTGGATATTAGAGAAAAAGTACCAGAGATAAAGACTTGGGAGTCATTTAATGCTAATCCAATTCAACGTTTTCCAATTTCGGGAGAAATTGTATACAAAGATCCCAATACGCTACTTATACCTAGCTACCAGGATATATATGTATTTTATTTAGACAATGGCTCTTTAAAAAAAGTAAAAATAGATGGACAGACATCATCCCATTTATTTTCTGTTCATGTACATGCATCCTTTGTGGACAAACAAGGGAATTATTGGTTAGGTACTGCGGGGCAAGGCTTATTTCGTGCTCAAAAAAAGAAAAAAGCATTTACTTTCTACAAATATGACCCAGGCAATCCAAGTTCTATTTCCAGTGGGCAAGTCCGATCTATCATAGAAGTTGGTAAGGGCAGGCTTTGGACAGGAATTTTGAATCATGGGATTGATGTATTGGAGACACAGGAAAACGGCTTGTTGAAAAGAGTTGACACCTTCAAACCCATTTCCGGGCAGCCCAATTCTCCTCAGCTTTCAAGTGTCATAAAACTCATAAAAGACAAAGAAGGTAATATCTGGGTAGCAACCAACGTGCATGGACTGATTCAGTTAGATCTCAATGGTAAAATGGTGAATCGATTTTATCACGATCCTGAGAATAAATATTCAATCAGCGGCAATCGAATTTGGGGCTTGGCACAAGATCAACAAGGCTATATTTGGGCAGGGACTTGGATAGATGGACTTAACCGTCTGGATATCGAGAAAAAGGAGTTTAAAAACTTTCGACATGATCCAACCAATTCTAATTCATTAGTTGGAGACAATGTTAGGTACATACTCGTTAGTAAAAGTGGAGACTTATGGATAGGATCAGATCAAGGCTTAGTCAAATATGATAAGGAAAACGATCAGTTTGAACAATTCCAAAATAATCCTCTGGATCCTCATTCACTATCTACAAATTTGGTTTGGTCTATTTATGAAGATAGCAAAGGCTTTCTTTGGATTGGGACTGGTTCTGGTTTGAATCGATATGACCCGGTAAGCAGACGTTTTGAACGCTTTTATGAAGACAATGGCTTACCGGATAATAGCATTTATGGCATTTTGGAGGACGACGAAGGCTTGTTGTGGATCAGTACCAAAAATGGCTTAGCTCGTCAAATTCCATCTAGTTCAGAGGTGACCTTCCGACCTTTTCTTGCCAGCAACGATTTACCCACTACTGCATTTGTTCCCAAAGCTTTCTTAAACAGTAGATACTCAGAACAGCTATTTTTTGGAAGTGCCAAAGGACTGCTCGCTATTAAGCCTTCCTTATTACAACAGGATTCTGCTAAGACTGAATTGGTGATTAATGAAATGAAAGTATATAAGCGAAAAGAAGTTTCGGTAGGCATTGAAACAGATTATTTCATCAGTAACAAGGAAGGTACTTTAAATTTAGGCTATGATGACCTTTCCGTTTCCTTCGTACTGGCAGATTTAAATCGGATAGAGCACTCCGGCTACAAATACGAATACCAATTAAGTGGATTCAATAATCAATGGACTCCCCTGGAAGATAATATGCAAGTCAGTTTTTCCAACCTCCGACCTGGTACTTATACATTACGTGCAAGGGCCAAGAATCTCGAAAATAGTAGTGTGGGAGAAGTTAATCTGCTGAAAATGAAAGTTTTTCCCCCCTGGTGGAGAAGCTGGGTGGCTTACATTTTTTATGGCATAGCTGTTTTATCTATCCTTTTAGTTTTATTCAACTTCTACCTGCGTGAGCAACTTGAAAAGAAAGAAGCTGAAAACTTACGTGCTTTAGATGCCTACAAGAATAAGCTTTTTACCAACATCACCCATGAGTTCAGAACGCCACTTACCATCATTTCGGGCATGAACAATCAAATTAAAAAACGCCCACAACAATGGTTAGACGAAGGAACCAACCTCATCCAAAAGAATACAGATAACCTTTTGGACCTGATCAATCAAATTCTGGAATTGCAAAAAGTAGAATCCGGTAAGTTAAAGTTGGATTTGAAGCAAGGGAACATCATCCCGTTTCTTGAAAACATCTTTGTTCAGTTTCAGGCTTATTCCCAAAGCAAAGAGCAAAAACTGACTTTAGATGCACAAGTAAAGGAGTTGAATATGGATTATGATGCCGAAAAAATCCTGCGCATCGTTTCCAACCTCTTATCCAATGCAATCAAGTTTGCGCCTGAAAAAGGGAAAGTTGATTTTAGGATAGCAAAGTCAAAGAAAAAAGGGAGGGCAACAGCTGAAGGCTTGTTATTAACTGTTACAGACAATGGCCCCGGTATTCCTGAAGAACAATTGCCACACATCTTCAACCGCTTTTTTCAGGCTTCCGTCAAAGGAGAACAGACTAAGTCGGGCAGCGGCATAGGCTTATCTCTTACCCAGGAATTGGTCAAATTGATGCAAGGAGAAATTGAAGTAGAAAGTTTAGAAGGAGAGGGGGCAACTTTCAAGGTATTTTTACCCATCACTCAAAATGCACCACTCAATAAGTCGACTGAGCCATCCAATAATGTTCAAGAAGCGATATTTGGTCTTTCAGGGAAAAACAAGACTGCGGTTAAAACAACTGAAAAGGACCTGCCACTTGCACTTATAGTGGAAGACAATAAGGATATTGTCGATTATCTCCAAGCTTTTCTTTCAGGGACTTATCGCCTTGAAGTAGCTTATGATGGTCAGGCAGGTATTGACAAAGCCCTCGATCTAATACCGGATATCATCATCAGTGATGTTATGATGCCTAATAAAGATGGTTTTGAACTTTGTGAAACCCTCAAAGAAGATGTCCGCACCAGCCACATACCGCTTATTTTATTAACCGCCAAATCTGATGTAGAATCCCGGATTGTTGGATTAAAACATGGCGCTGATGACTACCTTGGAAAACCATTCCACGAAGAAGAATTGATCGTAAGGATGCAGAACCTCCTGGATATCCGAAAAAAACTACAAGCTCGTTATCAAAACATCTATGAGCAGCCGATCCAAAAAGAAACGACTTCTGAGCCGGACAAAGAAGATGATTTCATCCTTAGTCTGAAAGTTATTTTTGAGGAGAAAATGGACGATCCGCAATTCGATCTCAATGCCCTTAGCAAAGCAATGAACCTCAGTCGATCTCAGTTGGGTAGAAAAGTAAAAGCCTTGACAGGCCGTTCTTTGTCTGTCTATATTCGCTCTTTGCGCTTACAAAAAGCCAGGCAATTGTTGCTGTCTACAGACTTATCTATGAAAAACATCGCTTACGATGTAGGATTTCCGAATCCATCCTATTTTACAGCTTCTTACACCCAGGAATTTGCTGAAAGTCCTACCAATACTAGAGAAATGCGCAGATAACAAAAGCAGATGCGCAAATAACAAAAGCCTTTTTTCTGCTATTCCCACACTTTTGCATTGTAATAAAAAACTACTCAAACACAAACTACAATGCTACTTATTTCAAACACAAACAAGTGTAATGGCTTGCCTGTAACTGGCAAATCAGTATGTACAAACTATACATTTTTCACTCAACTTGTTTTCTTATTCATTTTACTATTGAGTCTTTTGCCTTTTGAAAAATCATGGGCTCAATCTACCACTCCTATTCCAGGTACAATAACCATAAATAGTTTAACCTCCAACAATTATAGCATTCCTCAGGGGGCTAATACCTTAACCATTGAACTGAAAGGAGGTGATGGAGGAGATGTAGATTTTACTGGCTCTTCTTGCAATGATATACATGGTGGATCAGGAGCTACAATAAAGGCCTCTTTTCAGGTCGGAGATGGTCCTGATCGATTGAAACCCGGAGGCCTATTACGCATTTTTGCCGGCCGAACTGGTGCAGACGATGCTCATGCTTGTCTTGGTATTGGTAATTATACAGGAGGGGGAGGAGGCTCCTCTGCTGTACTCTATAGGGAGCCGGGAAGTGGAAATTGGGAACTTCTTGCTGTTGCTGTTGCTGGTGGTGGTGGTGGTGCCAATCGTCCAGGCGTTGGAACACGATTAAGCGGAGATGGGGCGAAGGTGATAGATCAAGGAGGAAATGTAATTACCAATTTTATAATTGAATATTCAGGAGGCTTGAGGCAAGGCTTGAATACTGTAGCTGGCAATGGCCGTTGCCCGGAGGAAAGTACAGCTGCTTCTTTGGGAGATGGCTATGCGGGTGGAAGTACAAACTGTGATCGTAGCTCAAGTCTATCGGGTGCAAATATGGTATCGAGCATCAATAATATTACATCAGATTTAAATCCGGGAGCAACAGGCTATACCGTAAAGTCTATTAGTCTTGCTTTAAGGTCCAATGGTTTTGCATCTTCTACCGGAGGTTCGGGAGGAAAGGCTAGTGGTGGAAATGGGTTTACTGGTGGTGGTGCTGGCGATTCAGGAGGCGGCGGAGGTGGTGGCTCTTCGGGTGGCGCTGCCGTTGGTCGCCAAGCAGGTGGTGGCGGAGGTAGCTGGATCTCATCAAGCTTTCAACCTTCAGCCATTGAAAAGACAGCCGGAAGAGATGGAGCCGGTCGAGGTAATAATGGCTTTGTTACTTTAACAGCTATCGTAGTTGCGCCTATCGCTATCTGTAAGCCATTCACTGTACAGCTTGATGCCAGTGGCAACGGATCACTCACTGCAGCAGATGTAGATGGAGGTTCTACTGCACCTTTAGGGATCAAATCGCTAAGCATTGATCAATCTTCATTCAATTGTTCTGAAGTGGGCGATCAAACTGTAGCTTTTACTATTACCGATGTAAATGATGTTAGCAGTAGTTGTAATGCAAGTGTAACAGTAGAAGATAATGTGAGGCCCATCGCCGTATGCCAAAACGTGACCGTACAATTGGATGCCAATGGTAATGCATCTACCACAGCCAATGCTGTCAATAATGGCTCAAGTGATGCTTGTGGAATATTTCGTCTTAGTTTAAGTAAGGAGACTTTTAATTGCTCGGATATAGGGACCCAAACGCTTACAATGACAGCTACTGATAATAGCGGAAATAGCAGTAGCTGTAATGCGAATGTAACAGTAGAAGACAATGTGGCCCCTTTAGCCATCTGTTACAATGATGAATCATTAGATGCTACTAATACAGATAATTCTCAACCCAACGGTATTGTAACTCCACATTATCAATCCTTCACTGCTTTAACGACAAGTGACTTATCAAAATTAGAGTTGCTTTTCGGTGGCTTTTCAACTAGTTCTTCAAGTACCTATAATTTCAAACTCTACAGTGGAGAGGGAACTAACGGACAGCTTTTATTTTCAAAAGTTAGAAGTATTACTGTAAGGAATAATCAAAAATGGGTTACTATTTTCTCAGAAATAGCCTTTCCGATAACGGCTGGAAATAAATACACCATTGAATTAGAATATATATCAGGAGAATATATTTTATGGTGGTTTGGTAATGGCACCTATGATGGGGGTAGAAGTAATAGAGGTAATGACGTTGATTATTGTTTTAGGACTTATGTTGGTGTTTACAATGATATAGAAGTCCAATTGGACAATAGTGGATCGGCTTCTATTACTCCTCAACAAGTAGATAATGGCTCAAGTGATGCTTGTGGAATACAATCATTAGCATTAAATAAGACCACCTTCACTTGTTCTGATATAGGAAGTGAGAATTCAGTGACTTTAACGGTTACTGACAACAATGACAATACTAATACTTGTAACGTTTCTGTGAGCGTGGAAGGCAATGCCGCTCCTACCGCAATCTGTCAAAATATAACCACTCAACTGGATGCCAATGGCAGTGGCTTCATCCTGCCTCAATTGGTCAATAATGGTTCAAATGCTGCTTGTGGAATCGCCGACCTAAGATTGAATACTGTTTTTGTTAATTGCTCCAACTTAGGTCCCAATACAGTAACCTTGACAGTAGAAGATAACAATGGCAACACCAGCACCTGTACAGCCACAGTGACAGTGGAAGATAAAGTGAGTCCTTTCGCCTTATGCCAGAATGTGACCGTACAATTGGATGCCAATGGCAATGGTTCCACCACTGCTGCTGCCGTCAATAATAGCTCTATTGATGCTTGTGGGATAGGAAGTCTTAGCTTAAACAAACAGACTTTTGATTGCTCGGATGTAGGCACCCAAACGCTTACAATGACGGCTACTGATAACAGTGGAAATAGCAGTACCTGCAATGCAAGTGTAAGAGTAGAAGACGATGTGGCTCCTGTGGCCAGTTGTTACAATAATGAAACATTAGATGCTGCCTATACAAATGGTTTTGTACCTAATAATGTTATAAATTCACATAATCAGTCATTCACGGCATTAACGACGAGTAATTTATCAAAATTAGAAATATTTTTAACTGGTAGTAGTGGTACAAGAACTATCAATTATAAACTCTACCGTGGAGAGGGAGCTTCCAAACAGCTTATGTTTTCAGAAAATAAGGACATTACGTTAACGGGTAGTCCAGAGTGGGTTGCTCTTTTCTCAGGAAAAGCCTTCCCGGTAACGGCTGGAAACAAATACACCATTGAAATACTAAAGTTGTCAGGAGATCGTTTTGGTTGGATTGCTGGTAGTTCGCTTTATGATGGTGGTAGCAGTGAGAATGGTAATCGTTTGGACTATTGTTTTAGGACCTATGTTGGCGTTTTCAAAGATATTGAAGTCCAATTGGACAATAGTGGATCGGCTTCTATTACTCCTCAACATGTTGACAATGGCTCCAATGATGCTTGTGGGATTGGAAGCCTCAGCTTGAATAAACAAACGTTCAATTGCTCGGATGTAGGTCCACAAACGCTTACCCTGACCGTTACAGATGTAAACAACAACAGCAGATCTTGTGATGCTAGTATAGTTGTCACCGATGAAACATCACCTGTTGCTACTTGTCAAGACATTACTGCTCAGTTGGATAAGGATGGTGATCTTACAGTTCTTCCGGAGCAAATAGGTGGAAGTTCTTCCGATAATTGTGGGGTTCAGAGCCTCAGTTTAGATAGACAGACTTTCGATTGCTCAGATGTAGGGACTCAAACGCTTACCCTGACTATTACAGATGTGAATAACAACAGCAGTACCTGTACAGCCAATCTTACAGTGGAAGACAAAGTGAGTCCCATCGCCTCATGCCAGAATGTGACCGTACAATTGGATGCCAATGGCAATGGTTCCACCACTGCCGCTGCTGTCAATAATGGCTCTATTGATGCTTGTGGGATAGGAAGTCTTAGCTTAAACAAACAGACTTTTGATTGCTCGGATGTAGAACAACCACAAACCGTTACCTTAACTGTTACAGATGTAAACAACAACAGCAGTACTTGTGATGCTACTGTAGTTGTCACCGATGAAATATCACCTGTTGCTATTTGTCGAGACCTTACTGCTCAGTTGATTAACGATGGCGATCTTATAATCCATCCGGAACAAATAGATGCAGGTTCTTCCGATAATTGTACGATTGAGAGCCTTAGTTTAAGCAAGCAGGGTTTTGAATGTACGGATTTAGGCACTCAAACCGTCACCCTGAGGGCTACTGATAAGAGTGAAAATAGCAGTACATGTACAGCCAATATTACAGTGGAAGACAAGATCAATCCTATTGCAAGGTGTAATGATAGTAGAATCATTTTGGATGAAACTGGATATGGTTCTATTCTCCCCGGTGCTATAGGTTACAACTCAAGTGATGTTTGTGGAATTCAGAGCTTTAGCTTAAACAAGCAGGTTTTTGATTGCTCAGATGTAGGTACTCAAACGCTTACCCTAACCGTTACGGACAATAATGGAAATAGCAGTACTTGTACAGCCAATCTTACAGTGGAAGATGTTAGCAAGCCAGTGGCCATGTGTTCAAGTACGGAATCTTTAGATGCTTCTAATACAGGTGGTTCTAGTTATGAAGTACTTACAAGCCCAAGCTCACAGTCCTTTACAGCTGAAACAACAGGGCAATTGTCAAAACTGGAAGTTCGATTGATTAATAGTAGTTCGGTTGTAGGAACATATCCTATATTTATTAGACTATTTAATGGCGAAAGCACTACTGGACAGCCGATCTATTCAGAAAGGAAAAACTTTACTGTAACTAATTCATCAAGATGGATTGCTCTTTTTGCCGGCCAAGCTTTTCCTGTGACAGCTGGAAATAAATATACCATTCAAATTGATGTTCCATCAGAAGCAGCCTTTGCTTGGCATATAGGCAGCAATACCTACAGTGGAGGTAGTGCTGATAATGGTAGTTCCTTTGATTATAGTTTTAGAACTTATGTGAGTGTTGCCAAAAACATAGAAGTTCAGCTAGACAATACGGGGGCTGCTTCTATTACGCCACAACAAGTAGGCAATGGCTCAAGTGATGCATGTGGGATAGAGCGCCTCAGTTTAGACAGGCAGACGTTCGATTGCTCAGATGTAGGACCACAAACGCTTACCCTGACTGTTACAGATGTGAACAACAACAGCAGTACTTGTGATGCTACTATAGTTGTCACAGATGAAATAGTACCTGTTGCTAATTGTCAAGACATTACTGCTCAATTGGATAACAACAACGAACTGACTGTCCTTCCGGAACAAATAGGTGCGGCTTCTTCCGATAATTGCGGGATAGAGCGCCTCAGTTTAAATAGACAGACGTTCGATTGCTCGGATATAGGAAATCAAACGCTTACCCTGACTGTTACAGATGTGAACAACAACAGCAGTACTTGTGATG
>JBCBCD010000130.1:0-1259 GCA_038530915.1 Bacteroidota bacterium | reverse complement strand
CTACTTTAGTGGTTACAGATGGAATATCACCGATTGCAATTTGTCGAGACATTACAGCTCAGTTGAATAGCAATGGTGAGCTGACAATCTTTCCGGAGCAAATAGATGCAGGTTCTTCTGATAATTGTGGCATAGCCTCTTTGAATTTAGACCTTCAGGATTTTAGCTGTGCTGACATCGGCTCCAATGAAGTACAACTGACTGTATTTGATGAGCAAGGCTTACCTGCTGTTTGTGAGGCGACGGTAACGATAGAACAGAGTGGAGACTTACTTTCTGATTTTTCAACACAATCTGTCGGTACTTCTTATGGAGATGCATACAACAATGCCTGTGAAGGAACTTTTGATCTCAATACTATCCAAACGACTTCCTACAACTATAAGGCCGGATATGGAGAGTTTACTTATGTCACCCTAAGTGGAGATTTCTCTTTTACCGTGGAATTAAGGAGTTTGAGTTCCAATGGCATGGGTGGACTTATGATCAGAGAAAGTGGAAGCAACGATTCTCCTATGGCTTGGGTGGGTAAAAATGGTTACAACATGACCGGATGGGCCAAGCTCAATCCGGGCGGAAGAGTACTCTCCAAAGGCAGAGGCCGAGGCAGTAGAACCACAGTATTGACCGTCAGTAGATCAGGAGATGTAATTACCTTTAATCAGGGGAGGACCGTCCTGCTATCCATAAGTATGCCGTCGATTGGTAGTTTGCAGGTAGGTATGTACTTAGGGAGTACGGACAATGCGGAAGCTTTTGCACAATTTAAAAATGTAAGCTATTCTGAATCCGACATTGCATCATTCAACACTACCCAATTAACCGATGTGATGGAAAAGCAAAGCATTCACTCGGAAGCACTTGGTGTATGGCCCAACCCTAGCAGTGGTGAATTAAATATAAATTCAGAAGCTTTCGTCGGAAATAAAGGAGAAATCAAAGTTTACAGCCTGACAGGCAAGTTGATTTATGCACAAGATTTAGGGATCATTCACCAAAATCAATACCAAATTAATTTACAAACTCTGGAAGCAGGTGTTTATATCGTCACTTTGGAGTCGGCAGGAATGCTGGCTAAGGAGCGAATCATTAAGCAAGATTAATCAATAGGTCATTTAATGACGAAACAGGAGTTATCCCGAATTTTGTCTAAAGTCTAATCGCTACTCCTTCGGAGGCTGTCGAATCGTCCTACCCAATACTTAATCTTCGACAGATTTTCCGCAGGAAATTCAATTAGACAGTCCATAGGACGATTC
>JBCBCD010000129.1:0-11148 GCA_038530915.1 Bacteroidota bacterium | reverse complement strand
AAAAAGATACCGAAAAAGAAGAGTTTCATCTGGTTTATCATAATTAAAAACTTTTTTGGTTTAATAATTTGAAGTATGTACCGAACATTAAGTAGTGGTATACCTTCCTCAAAGGTCCTTCATAAAAAGATATCTTAAGATTTTTTTAACAATTCACCCACTTCTGTAAGCGCAAGTTTCTAGAATACTTGTCTTCTAATACAGCAGAACTTCCTAAAAAGATAAGCAAAACGCACTTCACTTCACTGGATTTATCATTGCTGGCTTCTAAAAAGATTTTGATTGAGCATTTTCTCATTTTGAGAAAGCCTGCTCATCAAACTCTATTTATTTCGATTACATATCCTTAATTAAATCAATCCACTCGATGAAGAATCATTTGTTTGTCTTTGTTCTTTTTACGGTATTTAGTATTTTTTCTTGTACTAATGAAACTGAAGAGATTACTACTCTTGAATCCAATGAAAGTACTTCAATTACTACTGATCAACGAGGTGGAAACCGCAACAATCCACAAAACTCAAATGATGCAACTACCGTCACCCAATGGATGGATCTTTTCCTTGAATTAGATCGCTATGCGGAAGGAATGCGTCCCAATGCTACAGCAAGAGCCTTAGCTTACATGAATTTAGCGGCATACGAGACTGCAGCACCTGGTCTACCCAATTTTAGATCCAATACCGAATTACTCAATGACTTTTCTTTGGAAGTTACCTCTGACTTAGATGACATCAACTGGCAAATTGCACTCAATGCTACCATGGCTGATGTGATGCAGCATTTTATGCTCAATGTCCCAGATGGATACATGCTAAAAATTGATCAACTGGAAGCAACCTTAGCAACCAGCTTATCTGAAAATGAAAGCAGTATTACAGTTGAAAATTCAAAAGCATGGGGAGCTTCCGTAGCCAGTCAAGTGATTGAATACAGTCAAACTGATGCGGAAGCGGAAGCTCAAATTCTGGAACCACAACCTTTGTCTTATGAACCTCCTACCGGAGACGGATACTGGACTTACTCAGCTGAAGAAGAGCGTGCTTTGTTTCCGTACTGGGGTAAAGTGAGGACTTTTATCATTTCACCAGAGCAAACTCGTAGCATTCCTCCTATAGATTACAGTGAAGATGAAAACAGCAGGTACTTCCGACAAATGCAGGAAGTCTATGAAGCAAATAATACAGCTAGAGAAGAAGACAACGAACAACTTTGGATTGCAGAATTCTGGAGCGATGATGTGACCAATTTGACTTTTAGCCCTCCGGGAAGGCAAATCTCAATCGCTAATCAATTGATAGATCAATATGATCTCGATTTAGATGAAGCACTTCATTTGTATCTAAAACTGAGTTTCTCACTCAATGATGCAGCAGTTGCCACCTGGAAATACAAATACCAATACATGGTAATGCGTCCAAATGTGTTCATCCATGAGTTCATTGATCCCAACTTCCAAACCAATTTGTATAGTTTGATTCCATGGCCCAATCCAACTTTTCCCGGTTATCCATCAGGGCACTCTTGTTTTGCTTCTGCGGCTGGAGGTGTATTCATCGATTTTGTGGGCAATAGGGGCAACTTTACAGATCGATCTCATGAAGGTAGAGAAGAATTTAGAAGTACCCCCAGAAGATTCAGAAGTATAGAAGAAATGGCAGAAGAAAACGCCTATTCAAGAATTCCTCTAGGTGTACACATTCGAATGGATTGTACAGAAGGATTGAGGCTGGGTTATGAAATAGCGGATGCAGTTAATCGATATGATTTAAGGCGAAGAGGAGCGTAAGGTAATTATACCAATGGGGCTTGCAGCCCCATTGGTATGTTTACTATTCTGTTTTTAGTACAGTTATAGGATTTACGCTAGCTGCTCTAATTGTTTGTATACTCATGATGATCCACGATAGCAATAAGGTCAATCCTCCTGCAAATACGAAATACCAAATGTTCAAGTCGATGTGGTAGGCAAAATGTTCCAACCACCTGGAAGCGATGAAATAAGCGACTGGTGCAGCAATAACTACTGCCAGCGTAATGATTTTAATGAATTCCCAAGTTATTAACTGAGACAGGTTAAACACACTGGCTCCAAGTACCTTTCTGATACCAATTTCTTTTTTGCGTCTTTCAGCAGAGAAAATGATTAAGCCCAATAAACCCAAACAAGAGATGACAATTGCCAGTGCCGTTGCAAAAATGGATAGTTGAGCTATTTTGGTTTCTGATTTATAAAAAGTACGGTACTGTTCATCTACAAATTGATACTCAAATGCTACACCAGGATTATATTCAGCAAATAAATTGCTAATTTCATCTACACCACTTTTCTCATTTCCACCTCTAAGTCTCACCAATATATTCTCTCCATCATCTGAAAACTGAATAAAACAAGGCTCTACATTGGCATATAATGACTCAAAATGGAAATTTTCTACCACCCCAATAATTTGTTTCCTCGTTCGCCATTGGGTTACATATTGTCCTACCGGATGCTCTAATCCCATCTGTTTGATGGCTTCTTCATTAAAGATAATGGATACACTATCTGTACCGTATTGGGGAGAAAACGAACGCCCATCTTTCAATTTAATGTTCAAAGTCTCTAAAGCATCATAGTTAAAAGTTAGATACTTAAACCTAATTTGATCAGATTCTGCTTCTCCCGGCCAACTCAAACCTATCGTGCCAGTACCATTTTCCAACAAACCATCTCTTGTGTTCGAAGCATGAATAACTTCGGGGAATTTTCTCAGTTCTTCGAGGAAAGTAGTTAAGTTCGAAGCAATTTTTCCTTCTTTTTTAAACATCAATAAATGATCCTGATCATAGCCCAGATCTTTGGATTGGATGTAATCAATTTGTTGGTTAATAACCAGAACCAAAGCTATTAAGACGACAGAAACCACAAATTGAAACAGCACCAAGGCTTTTCTTATGTTTTTAGCTCCACCTTTATTGGTATTTGAACCATTGATAATAGAAATCGCCTTGAAATTGGAAAGGTAAAATGCAGGGTAGCTTCCTGCCACCAGGCTGGTTACTAAAATCAGTATTCCAGCATAGAAGATTAAATTTGGATCTAAAGCCAAATGCAAATCTTTTTCCAACAAACTATTAAATGTAGGTAAACTGATAGCCGTCAAAAAGATGGCGACAATAAATGAGAAAACAACCATAAAGGTAGCTTCCATGATGTACTGAGTAATCAATTGCCTTCTTTCTACCCCAAAGGCCTTTTTTACCCCTATTTCCTTCATTCTTCTGGATGCTTTGGCAGTAGATAGATTCATGAAATTGATACAGGCAATCAAGAGTATTAAAACAGCAATAAATTGAAAGAGGCGAACATAAGTAATCCTACCTCCGCTTTGCTTGCCGTTTTTAAAGTTTCCATTGAGGTATTTGCTAGAGTATTTTATTGCAAAAAGGGATTGATATTCCTCCCCACTTTTCTCTTGTAGATAATTGCTAATCTTACTGTTAAAGGCATCTAGTGCCGTACCATCTTGTAAGACCACATAAGTGCTGGGATCACCATACTTCCAGTCATTAACTTCAGGATTGACAGCAGCATATTTATCAAAGCTAAACAACAAATCAAACTTAGCAGTAGAGTTCTTCGGTGGATCTTCAAAGACTCCGGTAATTTGATATAAACCGGAAAAATCTTCTTTATCCCATTCAATGGTTTGTCCAATTGCCTTGTCTACACGGCCAAATATTTTTTCAGCAAGAGAATTGGATAAAACTACTGAGTTTTGATCCTGTAGTACATTCTCAGTTTGACCGTGGATCAATTCATAAGAAAAGACCTTAAAAAAATCTGTCCCCACATAATGTTCTAAAGCCTTAATTCTTTCCTTTTCTAAAACAATAATTCCTTTTTTGGCCTCCATTCGAAGAATAGAAGATACAGCATACTTTACTTCAGGGAAGTCTTCTTTTAAAGCAGCAGGAAGTAGAGCTGGTGTCCAATCAAATGTGAGCACATCACCTTCAGGTCTACTTGCATTTTTCATAACCTGATACAAATTCTCATCATTTTCATGGAAGCGATCGACATTGAATTCATCCTGTACCCATAGCAAAATTAGGAAAGCCACACACAATCCAATCGATAAACCCATTAAATTAATTAGAAAAGTAGAGGTGTGTCTCAAAAGATTCCTATAAGTCATTAAAAAACTATGCTTAAACATAATGGTGAAGTTTGGGAATGAAATAATAGATTTTCTGATAGCAAAAGGACGTAGGTAATTCACCATTTGAAACCAGTAGTTAATCCTGGCTTTTCGATAATTATTTGTTTCTAATACCAATTGAAATTTTTCCTCCAAATCCCCTAAGACTTCTTCCAGTAATTCCGGTTTTAAAAACCAATTCAAAAGCCTCAAAGCCAGCTTTGGGGGAGAATCATTCTGAATGTTCTTACTCATGCACTTATTTTAGCTAAAACTTAAGTTGTCTGTAGAGAAGTAAGGGTATCTATTCCAGAGAGACAGACGAAAATCCCTGGCATCCCTTAGTACTTGTTTGCCCTCTGCAGTTATTGAGAAAATTCGTTTCCTCCTTCCTCCCCTGACAGAGGTTGCTGCCCCCATTTCAGAAGTCAAAAAGCCTTTATCGCTCAAGCGATTTAAGGTAGAATGAACAGAGCCTACGGAGACAGATCTTCCATTTTGCTTACTAAACTCTTCTGCAATATTCATTGCATATGCCTCCTCCCCTAGTATTCCTACCAATAAAAGAAGGACTTCTTCGAATTCGCCTAAACGTGTTTCTTTCATATGTTACTAAATTGCAAAACAAATATAAGTACTTTATTTTTTATTTGTTACTAAATTGCAGAATAAATACAAAGTAGGGCCAAAAACTAGTTTTATCTACAATTATGTATAAAATAACCGAAGTGGGATTGTACCTTTAAATTATTTTATTTACATTTATGGACATAATAGCTATTACATTTATTTTTCAACATGAAAGGAACTCATCTAGGTGAATTTGAAGAAATTGTAATGCTGGTGATCGCTGCATTACAACAAGATGCTTACGGCCTTGCCATCAAAAAAGAATTGGAAGAGCAAACACAGCGCAAGGTAACCATTAGTGCTGTGCATGCTGCTTGCAACCGCTTGGAAGACAAAGGCTTTTTATCCTCTTCTTTTGGTGAAAAATCCGAAAAGCGAGGAGGTAAGCGCAAAAAGATTTACAAGGTTAGTATCAAAGGGCAGGAAGCCTTACAGTTGGCCAATGAAATTAGGCAACGTTTATGGTCCAGAATCAATCCTGGCTATTTTCAAATAAGCTAAAACTTTGGAAGATCAACCTACATATTACAATCCGCCTGAAAATGTCATGCGTTTCTTGCGATGGTATTGTGCTGCCTCTTTCTTAGAGGAAATCGAAGGTGATTTGTTTGAGTTGTTCCAGGAAGAAGTTGAGATTCATGGACTTAAGAAAGCGTCGCGACAGTTTGTTTGGACTGCCTTAAGGTATCTCAACCCCTATTTTTTTGGAAAAAAAGATTTATCACTCAATTTAGAACATCACCTGACTATGCTACAACATTATTTCAAAATTGCCGTGAGGCATTTGTGGAAACAACGATTGTATTCCGTTATCAATATTCTTGGCCTGGCAATAGGCGTTGCTTGTTGCTTGACGGTATTGTACTATATTACAGATGAAATAGGATACGATAGTCATCATGAAAATGCAGATGATTTGTATCGCATTTCTCTTAATACTGCCACTCTCTCCGGAGGAGTCGAACAACTCGCAGCAATTTCTCCTGTTTTATGGGGGCCAGCCTTAAAAAAAGACTATCCGGTTGTAGAAGACTTTGCAAGATTTGTTAGTGAAGTATCTCCGGATAACCCTTGGGAAATTATTAATGGTGAGACATCCTTCACAGAATCTGAAATTCTTTTTGCAGATCCATCAGCTCTAAAACTTTTCACCTTTCCAATGATTCATGGAGATCCCAATACAGCACTAAATGAACCCATGACCATTGTTTTAACAAAAAAAATGGCCTTGAAATACTTCAATGATGAAAATCCAACAGGAAAAACACTCATTATTGATCCTAAAATAAGAGGTAACGATGGACAATTTACCAATCAAACCTTTGAGTTGACTGTTTCTGCTGTCCTTGAGGACCTTCCAAGAAATACTCATTTAACCTTTGAGTTTTTGGTACCTTCCATACAATTGAACCAACTTTATGGTATTGACATCAATGGCAATGGAGAAGAACAAAGATGGTTTTGGCGTGGCTTAAATGCTCATACTTATATTAAGCTAAATGACGGTACTGATCCAACTGTTTTAGAGGAACAATTCCAGGCATTCCAAGATCGCTATTTAGGAGATGATACTCGTTCAAGAGGTTATGTGTATTACCCTTATTTGCAAAACATAAAAGACATCCATCTGGATGAAGAACATGCAGCTCAATTGAATCCTACTGGAAGTCGTTCTTATATATTAATTTTCTCCATCATTGCCTTTTTTGTACTATGTATTGCCAGCATCAATTTTATGAATTTGTCCACAGCAAGAGCTGCTACCCGTGCAAAAGAAGTAGGCTTGAGAAAAGTCGTAGGAGCAAGTTTCAGACAGTTGGTCAATCAGTTTATGGGAGAGTCGCTGATTATCACTTTTCTTGCCATAATAATTGGTTTATTATTGACTCGTTTCACCTTACCCATTTTCTTTAATTTCATTGAAAAAGATCTTGCAATTCAGTTCAATAATTATGTTTTATGGGCATTAATTATTCTTGGGTTGGGAACACTTGTAGGGCTCTTAGCCGGTTTGTATCCAGCAATTGTTTTATCGCGATTCAGGCCGATTGATACCATTAAAGGCAATTTTATAAAATCAAAAAATGGAAGCTTCCTACGGAAAGGATTGGTGGTATTTCAATTCTTACTATCTGCTATTCTTATCATTGTCACCTTGACATTGTTTAAGCAGATTAATTATATGAGGTCGTATGATTTAGGGTTTGATAAAGAACATGTGATGGTAATAACCCCTAATACAGCACGTTCAGTGGCTAATAAGTACGAAACCTTAAAAACAGAATTAAGTGAAGATCCGGCCATTGCAGATGTCACTATGACCTCAGGAATGCCCGGCTTCAGCATTGGCGGAGATAATTATGGAGAAGCTGGTGCTCCAGTGGAGTCAGCTATAGTTTTAGCTGAAATTTTTGTGGATTACAATTATCTAGACTTCTTTAAACTGGACTTAATTGCCGGACGCAACTTTGATCGAAACTTAGGTACTGATGCAGGTAGTCCTCGTACTGAAAACTCCCCACCACAGTTGATGGCAATTGTTAATGAAGAAGCCATAAGACAATTTGGTTGGGCTAATCCTGAAGAGGCCCTTGGAAAACAAATCTTTCGAGATCCTAATGCGAAAGATTGGGCGGCTAATGTGATTGGAGTTGTGAAAGACTTTCATGTGCAAACGCTACAACAAGATCTAAGCCCTACAGCCATCATCCTAAGGCCTAATTACAATTACTTAGCAGTCAAATTAAACCCAGGTGATATTGCGAAAGGAGTAGCATCAGTAGAAAAGACAATAAAAGCTTTTGCTCCAGAAGTTGAGTTTGATTACGCTTTTCTCGATGAAAACTTTAATCAACAGTATGTAACTGAGCAACGTCTGAGTAAGGCATTTACACAGATTTCTTTATTAGCTATTTTAATTGCCTGTATGGGACTCTTTGGCCTTGCTGCCTTCTCCACAGCGCAAAGAATAAAAGAAATTGGTGTGAGAAAGACCCTGGGCGCTTCCTTAATGAATATAGTATTTTTGCTATCAAAGGATTTCACAAGGTTGGTTCTAATTGCAGTTGTTATTGCCATTCCAATTAGTTATTTCATTACAGAAAAAGGATTGGAGAACTTTGCCTATCGGATAAATATTCGACCTGAAATCTATTTGTTTGCACTGCTCATTGCATTGAGTATAGCATTCTTAACTGTCAGTTTTCATACCTTAAAGGCAGCAATGTCTAATCCGGTGAAGAGTTTGAGGACGGAGTAGAATAGTTAAAGGATTAATGCTGCCGGAGCAGCATTAATCCTTTTTATCCCAGCTTTCTCAATTTTTCTGCAGCCATTTCAGCAGTAATGTCTCGTTGTGGGTTGCCAAACATTTCGTAACCCACCATGAATTTTTTTACAGTAGCAGATCGCAACAGCGGCGGATAAAACGCCATATGGAAATGCCATGCTTCATGAGCTGCTCCATCTGTAGGTGCCTGACACAAACCCGAAGAATAAGGAAAAGACACATTAAAAACTTTATCATATCGCTGAGTCAAATCTTTGATAATGTCTGCAAAGGCATCTTTTTCTTCCTCATTCGTCTGACCAAGGTGTTGGAAATGGCGTTTGGGAATAATAATAGCTTCATAAGGCCATACTGCCCAAAAAGGCACCAAAGTAACAAAATGATCATTTTGTGATATCAATCTCTCTCCCACTTCCATCTCTTGTTTGAGATAATCAGCTAGCAAACTGCTCTGTTTTTTGTCCCAATACTGTTGCTGTTGTTTGAGCTTTTTTCCTGCTTCTTCCGGTACTGTATTTTGTGCCCATATCTGGCCATGTGGATGTGGATTACTACTCCCCATGATCTTTCCTCTGTTTTCAAAAATTTGAACGTGATTGATGAAAGACTTGCTTCCTAAGTCTGAATACTCTTTTTCCCACAAGTCTACTACTTTTCTTATGGCTTCCAGCTCCATTTCAGCTAATGTCAGAGAATGATCGGGAGAAAAACAAAGTACTCTACAAATTCCTTGCTCTCCTCTGGCTTTTAATAAGCCCTCTTCATAAATGGCGTCACTGGTATGTGGAAGCAATGCCCCAAAATCATTGTCAAATGCATAAGTATCTTTATAGTACGGAGTTTGTTTTCCATTGGCACGAACATTTCCCGGGCACAAATAGCAATTGGGATCGTAGGAAGGCCGATCAGTAGTTGGAATAGCTTCTTGTTTGCCTTGCCAAGGACGTTTGGTTCGATGTGGAGAAACCAACATCCATTCACCTGTTAAAATATTATACCTCCTGTGTGGATCATCAGAAAAGTTGAGTGCCATGTTATTAAGTTTTACCAGTTGTTAAAGGATATGAGCTCCATCTTCTATCCCTACAGAATATGGTGTTAGCTCTATTGAAAATTGCTCAAAATACTTTTTGGAAGCCTCTGTTATCAATTCTTCCACTTTTTCTTTCAAAACAATGTTGATGGTACATCCACCAAATCCTCCCCCCATCATCCTACTACCTAGCACATAGTCTTTTTGGCTGGCTAAATCGGCCAAAAAATCCAGCTCCGGGCAACTTACTTCATAATCCTTGCTCAAGCTTTCATGTGAAGCATTTACGAGTTGTCCCAATTTTCCCAACTCACCTTTATTAAGTGCTTCAATTGCTTCAATTACTCGTGCATTCTCTGTAATCACATGTTTGCATCTCTTATAAATTACGTCCGGCATGTCCGAAGCAACTGCCTCCAGCATATCTACATCTGCATCTCTCAAAGAGCCAACTGTGGGAAATTGCTTTCTCAGTATTTCTACCCCTTGGCCACATTCGGCTCTACGTGTGTTATACTCAGAGGAAGCCAAAGCGTGTGAAACATTAGTATTAAGTAATAAAAGCTGATATTCTCCCAAATCAAAGGGTGCATACTCAAATTCTAGCGACCTACAATCCAATAGTATAACATGGTCTTTTTTACCCATAGTACTGGAAAACTGATCCATAATACCACATTTGATACCAACAAAATTATGCTCTGATAGCTGAGCTGCTTTTATGATTTCCCACTTGCTAAAACCTAAATCAAACAGTTCATTCAAACCAAATGCCAAACTACATTCTAATGAAGCAGAAGAACTCATACCACCACCAATGGGGACATCCCCTTCAAAAGAAGCATCAAAACCTTTTATCTGTGCACCTATTTTTTGTAGTTCGTGTACTACCCCCATCACGTAGTTTTGCCAACCAGACTCAAGCGGCTTAAAACTTTCTAAGTCAAAAGAATAACTTTCATTCAGGTTCTTTGCAGTCACATTTACGGTAGAGGGAGTTCCATTAGGAGAGAGCTCAAAAATAGTATGCTTATCAATAGCAGCCGGTAATACATATCCTTCATTGTAATCTGTATGTTCACCTATAATATTAATTCTACCCGGAGCTAATGATCTGATTGACATACTTCTTATCTTTTAAGCTTTAATAATTTGTTCAATACAAAAATAAACGTCTTTTTGACATTTATTATCATAAAGCTTAAATTTCTTTCGATTTTTTTGAAAAAAAGTGAAAAACTGAATCAGATTTCGAAATTGAAGCCTGTGGCAACCAATTCTTCGTATTTGGTGTGATTGAATTGATACAAGAACGCTCCTTTCTTTGAACCGGACTTATCTTTTTCTTCCAGCTTATTGAGAAGGTCCATGGCTAAAACTTTACGCCTAAAGTTTCGATTATCAAGTGCTCGACCATAAATGGCTTCATAAAGTTGCTGCAATTGAGGAAGGGTAAATTTTTCGGGTAAGAGTTCAAAACCAATGGGTCGGTACCGAGCTTTTCTTCTTAATTCCAGTAAAGCATCATTCACCATTTGGTTGTGATCTAAAACAAGATCAGGAAGTTCTTCCAATTTAAACCAATAAGCACCATGCCTATTTACCAAATCCTTATCCGAAGCTTCAATTCGAATGAGTGCGTATTGAGCAATAGAAATGCATCTGTAGCCTGGATCTCTGTCTGCTTTTCCATAGGCTTTCAATTGTTCAAAAAAGACATTTTCAAGTCCTGTTATCTCCGTCAAAATCCTTTTGGCTGCAATGTCAACATCCTCTTCTAAATCCACAAAACTACCAATAAGAGAGAATTGACCTTCAAAAGGGGAGACTCTCCGTGGAAACACCAACAGCATTAAATCTCCCTGGTCAAAACCAAAGACAATGCAATCAGTCGCTACGTACATTTTTTCTTTAGAACTGTAAAAGTCTTTCAAAGCTATTTTTTCAGGCAAATTTAATAAATCAAAAATAGGAGAATAAAAGTTTATTATAGTTATCCTGGAGTGAAGTGG
>JBCBCD010000128.1:0-11162 GCA_038530915.1 Bacteroidota bacterium | reverse complement strand
TACACTACAAAGATGAAGGACTCATCGATGGAAGGCTTCAGCTATTGTAGTGTATACAAAAACAATCATTTACTAAATTTCAATCAAACACAAACGATTATGTTCACTCAAAAAAATGGAATGAAGTGGAGCGAGGACTCTTACTACATTCAGACTCAAAACTCAACTTAAGCATACTACAAAAGAAAACTGCCCAATAGGGAATAAACAACGAAAAAATGCTACCAGAGATCCGCTGTTTCAGATAATGCATCTGATACAGCCTGAGAGATTATTGTTTCAACCCAAAATTTTACTACCCAACAACACACAAACAATGAACAAGAATTTTAATACCAATACAATAAAAGGTATACCTATCATTTTCTTTCTATTGATAGCTGTAAGTAATTATGCACAGACCAACTTTAATGTGACTTCCGCCTGGCAAAGAGCCGATTACAATGGAACATATCAGGATTTTAAAATACCCAACAACTTTATCGGGACACTATCTTTTGTATTGCGTGGAGCTGATGGAGGCTGGGTAAAAATACAGTTGGATGGAGCTTGTGAAAGAGGTGGTGGTTCAGGAGCAGTTGTCAAACAAACAGTGACTGTAGGAAATGGACCCAACGAAATTCCCCCAGGAAGTACCATTAGGTTCATTATTGGGGAACATGGACAAGCACATAGTACCAACGGTGGTGTCGCATCAGATAATAGAGCTGGTGGTGGTGGAGGTGGTACAGCCGTTGTAGCAAACATAAATGGAAAATGGGAAATACTTAGTGTCGCTGGTGGTGGTGGAGGTGCTTATGTCAATGTGATACTTGGAGTCTGTTCCCTTACAAGTACAGGGCGTAGTGGTAATACAGATCCTAATGGAGATGGTTCTAGCGGTAGAGACGGTAGTGGCGGAAAAAAGGGAGCTTCAGGTGGAAAGAATGGTGAAGGAGGAGGAAGTACAAACGATACCAATCAAGACGATGATGAAGTTGGTGGTGGTGGCGGTGCTTTTACAGGTGGAGATGGAGGTACTACAGTTACAGGATTCTGGTCAGGTGGAGATGAAGGATGGCTTGGTGGACCAGATGCAGGAGAGCCCACAGGTGGTACAGGTGGAGATCAAAGCTCAGACAGGGATAAAAGCGGTGGATTTGGATTTGGTGGCGGAGGTGCCGCTCATTCAGCAGGTGGTGGTGGCGGAGGTTATTCCGGTGGTGGTTCAGGTGATGCTTCTGCCGGTGGTGGTGGTGGTAGTTACATCAATCCAGTTTATACAGATTCTTATGAAATCACAGCTGAAGCAGAGACCTTCAATGAGAGAGATGGCTACATAGATTATAGGTTTGGTTGTGCGGTAACAATTACAAATGTATTGATAAATGAGCCTGAAGATTGTGATACAAGAGGTGCCACAATAACAACTGTAATAGAAAACAATGTACCTTGTGGAACCAATTTGGAATATAATTTATTTGATTTATCAAATAGAAATAATCCTTTTCTCCTGACAAGCAATTCAACTGGTGTATTTAACAATTTAAAGGTTGGTAATTACGGTGTTTCAATCAAGAAAAATCCATTTGATATTATTGTCGACAATTATGAGTTTTCAATATCTAGTGAAGGCGATGTAGGCTTCCCAACAGCTAAGTGTAAAGACATTACAGTTACCTTGGATGATGAAGGGCTTGCTTCTGTATTTCCTGAAGATATAGATGATGGCTCTTTCGATGACTGCGGATTATCAGATATTTATTTTTTGGAAGGAGACTTATTTAATGACCCCAATATCTATTATGAAGAAATCGCAACTTGCGAAAATATAGATGACTCCAATTACGGGGTCGCCTTATTTGTTTCAGATTTTAGAGGACAAGCTGCCTTTTGTAACGCTACAATTACGGTTTTAGATGGAGGACGACCAAGCATACCTGATAATGCTACCGCTTCAGTTTATCTGGAAGCCGATGGAACATCATCTTTAAGAACACAGTTTTTTAACTTTCAGGCAATAGACGCATGTGAAGATTTCGAATTACTCAAGTATCAATGGGATAAGACTTCCACCGGATATACTTGTGCCGACATTGGACAATCTTACGTTGTCTCTATGACGGCTTCTGATCCTTCAGGCAATGTCTCGATAGCAAAAGATGTAACGGTTACCGTTTTTGACTCCATTATCCCGACAGTTATTTGTCAGGATGTGATCATACAATTGGATGCCAATGGACAAGGCAGTTTTGTATATACCGATTTTATAGTAAGTGTGAGTGATAATTGTCTAAGCGAAGAAGAGATAATAGGTGCTTATTCTTGGGATAACAGTATTTTACCCCTCTCTGTATCTTGTGAAGATGTAGGAACATATGCAGTTGACTTATTACGTACCTCAGTTGCTCATGAAACCAACATGCCTCCTTGTACTGCTACACTAACTATTGAGGATAAAATAGTACCTACAATTACTTGTGAGGACATTACCGTGGATTTGGAAGGGGAAGTACAAAAGATAGTTCAGGTAACGGACTTACCAATTTCCTATACGGATAATTGTTCTGCCGAAGGGAATATTACACTTTCTACGACTTCCTTTGCTTTTGATTGTAGTGCTGTAAATGATGATGATTACAATGTAACTTTATCAGCAACAGATGAATATGGCAATGAAAGCAGTTGTACATTTAAAGCTACAGTTATTGATGTGGCAGAGCCTGTCGTAAAATGTAGAGACAGAAGAATGGAAATGAGGTGGAGTGGCCCGACACTTAGAATAACAGTGGATGATATTATTGATGGCATCGGTACGCCTTGTACTTTCGTTACAGGTTTGGATGGAGTTTTAGAGTTTTCAGCTGATTCAAAAACGGAGTTTACCTGTGAAGATATTGATAAAGAAAATATAGTTACTCTAATCTACACACCCAATAGTGGTGCAGCTGCATCTTCTTGTACTGCTCGTGTGACACCTTTTGAAACTCAAAACCCAGCAATAACTTGTCCGGGTACTGGTGGGGGGTATACACTGCCTTCAAAAGTGTCTGTTAATGAACAAGATGGACTTTGTGGAGCTGTATATAGTTTTGATTTAAATGCCAGAGACAATTGTGGGGTTGAAAGTGTAAATCAATTGGAAGGATTACCAAGTGGAGCTACTTATCCGTTTGGTGAAACGCTCAATACATTTGAAGTAACGGACATCTCAGGGAATAGCTATAGCTGTTCGTTCATTGTAGAAGTATTAAGTGTTAGATCTCCAAACGTCATTTGTCCGAATAACATTTCGGTAAATTTGGAGGAAGATGAATGTAGTTTGCTTTTAGATGAATTTCCGGCACCTATTATAATAGACGATTGTGACTTGACAATTACACAGACTGCAGGCCCATCGCCCGATACAGAATTGACGTCTGGTACTTACCGGATAAACTATTTGGTAAGTAAGCAAAATAGAAATATTAATTGCTTCTTTGATATTAAAGTCAATGATAAGGTAGCACCTGTTGCCAGATGTAAAGATGCTACTATTACCTTTGGTGACGGAAACTTCGGTTATCTTAATCCAGAAGACATAGATGCAGGCTCTACCGACAATTGTGGCGGAGAAGTCACCATCCAAATGTTCCCAAGCAACTTTAGGTGTACTCAAATGGGGGAAAGAGATGTCATTGTTGTTGTGCAAGATGCTCAGAGAAATGAAGATAGATGTAACGCCAAAGTTTTTGTACAACCTGCGCCTCCCGTTTGTCGGGATATCAGCGTACAATTAGATGATAATGGTCAGGCAACTATAGATACAGAAGATATATTTGTTAGTACATTAAATTCTTGTGGGACTTCACTTTCCTTGGATAAAACAAGCTTTATTTGTGAGGATGAAGGGGTCAATGAGGTGACGCTTACTTTAACCACCAATGCTGACTTTACTTCTGAATGTAAATCAAATGTGACCATCTTTGGTAATCCTGCTACTTTTGATGCCGGAGATTGTGTGTCTGACTTCACGATTGATTTAGTCGGCCAAAGTAGTGCTCAGCTATTGGTAGAAGACATCAATAGCAACATAATTTGTACCAATGATTACAGTTTGAGTCACAGCAGTTTTAACTGTAGTGATGTAGGACAATCTGTACCTGTTATCTTGAGTTTGAATACTTCATCAACTACCAATTGTACAACTTCTGTTTCTATCATTGACAGTGGCACGCCTACTGCTAATTGTAAGAATACGCATACCATTTCTTTAGATGTTAATGGAGTTGTAACTTTAAATCCTGCCGATTTAGACGATGGCAGCCAATCCAACAATTGTACCAATGTTAGCTTCTCGGCAGATATAACCACTTTCGATTGTGATGACTTAGGGCAAAATACAGTGCAGTTAACCGTTACGGATGGATACAACAATACAAGTACTTGTACCACTGCACTCACTGTTATAGATGACATTGATCCTGTAGCAAATTGTACAGATATAACAGCAACTCTTGATGCCAATGGCAACTATACTTTGACACCGGAAATGATAGATGGAGGTAGTTCTGATGCCTGTAACTTTAATTTTAGCCTATCACAAACCTCATTCAGCTGTTCTGATGTAGGAAATACCAACCTTACGGTTACTTTGACAGTAACTGATGAATCCAGCAATGAATCGACTTGTGAATCAGTGATTACAGTCTTAGATAAGACTGCACCAATTGCCAGCTGTCAGGACATTACTGTTAACTTGGATGGAAATGGTACTGCCCTATTTTTTCCAACTCAAATAGATAATGGTTCTTCTGATGTTTGTTCTAACGTAACTTCAGAGCTGGATGTGTACTCTTTTGATTGTGAGGAAATTGGCACTTATCCGGTAAATTTAACGGTAACAGATCAATCAGGTAATTCCTCAATTTGTGAAGCAAATGTAACCGTTGTTGATAATCTTATGCCTGAAGCCTTGTGTAAAGATGCTACGGTGAATTTGGATGAAGATGGAATTGCTGTGCTAACACCACAACAAGTAGACTTTGGCTCTTCAGATCTTTGTGAATTTGTTACATTGACTTTGGACAGAACTACCTTTGATTGTTCTGATGTAGGAAATACTAATCTCTCCGTCACCCTAAAGGTGGAAGATGATAACGAAAATGAATCGAGCTGTTCTGCTAAGGTTACGGTTTTAGATGCAGCGTTACCCATAGCCGTTTGTCAGGATATAACAATGCAGTTAAATGAGGCAGGCTTCAATACAATAAGCGCCTCACAAGTGAACAACGGCTCTACAGATAATTGCGGAATAGCCAGTATGACACTTGATAAAACTCTATTTGATTGCTCAGATCCTATTGATAATGAGGTGACTTTAAGCATTACAGATTTTAGCAATAATACCTCAAGCTGTACTGCTAATGTCAGACTTGAAGATAATGTAAACCCAGTAGCTTTTTGTCAGGACCTGACCTTACAGCTAGATGAAAATGGAGAAGCTAGTGTAACAGCTGAAAGATTCGGTAGCAGTTCTTTTGACAATTGCAGAGTCTCTATGATGTCATTGGATAAGACGGAATTTAATTGTAATGACCCCAGAGAAATCTTACTTACCTTAACCGTAGAAGATAGAAACAACAACACAGATGATTGTACAGCCACAATAACTCTGGAAGATAATATAGCTCCCACAGCAATTTGCCAAGATGCGACGATACAATTAGATGCAAATGGGGGAGCTAGTGTAAGCGCAGAAGAAGTGAACAATGGTTCTACTGATAATTGTGGAATTGCTAGCATGATGCTGGATCAAACCAATTTCACTTGTTCAGGTACCACTTCTAATCAAGTGACCTTGACCATCACAGATGGAAATAACAATGCAACTACATGTACGGCTACTGTTAGCATTGAAGATAATATAGCCCCTACAGCGATTTGCCAGGATGTAACGATACAATTAGATGAGAATGGGGAAGCTAGTGTAAGCGCAGAACAAGTGGACAATGGGTCAACAGACAACTGTGAAATAACCAGCATGAGATTGAGTTCAACACAGTTTAGTTGTGAAGCTTTTAATAATTTGACAACACTTACAATAGAGGATGCCAACAACAATACTGCAAGCTGTACAGTGAATATAACGCTTGATGATGTTATTCCACCCACAGCTAATTGCCGAAATAGAACCATACAAACCGACGCAAATGGTGATGCTACATTAAGTGCAATACAAGTAGCTTCTGGTCCTACAGACAACTGTAGAATAGAGGGTATTTCTATAAACAAAACGGATTTAAATTGCTCAGATGGATTGGTACATACCGTTATCTTGACGGTCACAGATGTTTTTAACAATTCATCTACATGTACCTCTACAGTAACCTTAGCAGATGCAATTGCTCCAACAGCCAACTGTCAGGATGTAACGATACAATTGGATGTCAATGGCAGTGCAAACCTAACTGCTTCTCAGGTCAATGATGGTTCTACAGATAACTGTGTAATTGCAAGTATGTCTTTGGATCAAACGCAGTTCAACTGTGCAGACGGAGCAAGTAAAACGGTGACCTTGACTGTCATGGATGAAAATAGCAATACATCCAACTGTACAGCAACAGTAACACTGGAAGATGATATCGCTCCAACAGCTATCTGTCAGGATGCAAGCATTGAATTAGATAACGATGGCAACGCAAATCTAACAGCAGATCAAATAGACAATGGTTCCAATGACAATTGTGGAATAGCCAGTATGACTTTAGATGAAACAGTATTCAGTTGTTCAGACCCTGAAAGTAATACAGTGACTTTGACGGTAACGGATAACAACAATAACAATTCCACATGTACCGCTCAGGTGACAGTACTTGATTTGATTCTTCCTACAGCCAATTGCAACGATATTACCTTACAGTTGGATGAAAACGGTACTGCCTCTGTAACTGCTGCTGTACTTGGAGCTGGTTCAACAGATAATTGTGAAGTAGTTTCTATGAGCATTGATAAAACAGACTTCAATTGTTCTGATCCGGAAGTAGATGAGGTTTATTTAACGGTTCGAGATGCTAGCTCTCTGTCAGGATGTTTTGCATATGTGACATTGGAAGACCAAATGGCTCCAATAGCCAACTGTCAGGATGTAACGATACAAATGGATGTCAATGGCAATGCAAACCTAACCGCTTCTCAGGTCAATAATGGTTCTACAGACAACTGTGGAATTGCAAGTATCTCTTTGGATCAAACGCAGTTCAACTGTGCAGACGGAGCAAATAAAACAGTAAGCTTAACAGTGACCGATGATAGTGACAACAGTAGCACCTGTACTGCCAATGTATTGATAGAAGATCAGGTTCGTCCCGCTGCTGTTTGTCGCGACAGAACGGTACAGTTGTCTGGTAATGGTGAAATAACGCTTAATCCGGATGATTTTGACGGAGGTTCGGTTGATAATTGTGGTATTGCCAATATCTCTCTGGATTTGATGGATTTTGATTGTGACGACATAGGTGTTCAAAATGTTCAATTGACGGTAACGGATGAAAATGGTCAGATGAGTACTTGTACCGCAAAAGTGACGATAGAGTCTGGTGAAGGAGGCTTAGGTGATTTTTCGACTACTTCTATCGGAAATAGTACCGGTGATGCTACCAGCAACAGTTGTGAAGGCACTTTTGATTTGTTTTCAACACAGAATAGTTCCTACAATATTCAATCTGGTCAAGGTGAGCTTACTTATGTAAATCTCACAGGTGATTTTACTTTCACTGCTCAACTTACATCCCAAAGCTCAAATGCTTTAGCAGGTATTATGGTCCATCAGAATGGTAGTCATGGATCACCTATGGGTTTTGTAGGAAAACATGGCTATGGAATGACAGGAGGGATGAATCTGGGAAGTGAAGGTAGCTTACTCAGAACAGGCTCAGGTCGTGCAAGTAGGACCATCGTGTTTACGGTAAGTCGTTCTGGGGACGTAATTACTTTTAAACATGGGAGAACTGTTTTGTTACGCATCCGGGTAGATGTGGGGAGCACGACTATGGTTGGACTTTTCTTAACCAGTGATGATGAAAATGAAGCCAATGCAAGCTTTAAAAATGTAAGCTATAGCACCAATAGCACTAGTGCCATACAAATATCCAATGCGGGAATGCCCCCCTACGAGGGGGCAGGTTCTTCCTCTGAAGAAACAGAAGACGCTGTAGCTAAATTGATTGACTTAGATAATAGAGCATTAAATGCATGGCCCAACCCAACAAGTGGCCAATTGAATCTTGAGTTAGATAAGTTCATCGGGAGTTCAGCAAATCTAAGGATACAAAACCTGAATGGGCAGGTGATTTATAACGAGCATTTGGGAATGATATACCAAAGCCAGCATCAAATTGATCTGAGTTCACTTGAAGCGGGTGTATACATTCTAAGTATAGAATCTGCAGGCCAATTGGCCACGAAACGAATTTTATTACAGCGGTAACGATTGAGTAGAATTGTATTTAGTAAAATGATTTGTTTGGAACTGCCTCTGTAAAGGAGGCAGTCTTTTTAAAAAAGAACCCAATCATAAAAAAGTAACTCTAGTAGAGTTTGCAAATCACTACGGTGATCGGTCGTCGGCTGTCTCTGGGTAGGGGACAGCTTTTTTTAACAACTTCTAATAATGATCCATTTTGATGTGAACATGTTATACCCTTATTTAAAATTATAAGAGCGTATACAATGCCAGAATTTACGTTGACTCAAAATATCCAGCAATTAGAACCAAGAAGAGGGAGCTACTATTATTTAGTAATTGACAAAGATTTGGTCAATCAATTTGACCAAAAGAGGAAAACCAGGTTAAAGTGTAAATTGAATGAAAATCTAACTTTTTCTTGTGGCTTAAATCATTTGGGAGACGGTAATTTCTTTATTATTCTGGCTAAGGCTAAACTAAAAACATTAGGAAAGGCATTGGGAGATGAGATCACATTTAGTATATACGAAGATCCCAATCCTTTAGGAGTAGAAGTTCCTGAAGTTTTGTCTGTATTGTTGGAGCAGGATGAAAATATTAAACAGAAATATGAGCAATTGACAGATGGCAAGAAAAGAAGCCTCATCTTTTCGATTATTAAGATCAAGAACATTGACTTACAAGTAGATAAAATTGTTGGTTTTTTTGAAGAACAATGAAGAAATACTGGTATTTAATTTCATCAAGTCGGGGACTTGTAAAAATATATTTGGATATGGAGATATAATTCGTCCATTTTTGAGTCCGTGAATTCATTTTAGCTTACATTTAGCAAACAAACAAAAACAACCACACCTTCACGGATCATGAATAAGATTGCCACGAAACTATCGCTTAAAGAAAAAATTGGATATGGAGTAGGAGACACAGCATCTCACTTTGTATGGGATATGGTCGGGTTCTGGATATTGATTTTCTATACAGATACTTTTGGAATATCAGCAGCAGCAGCAGGTACCATTATGTTGATAGCAAGGTTTTGGGACATGATCAGTGATCCTTTAATGGGCATTATTGCGGATAGAACGAATACAAAATGGGGGAAATTCAGGCCTTATATTTTGTGGATGGCTTTGCCCTATGCAGTTTTAGCCGTTTTAACCTTCTCGACACCGGATTTTGGAGAAACTGGGAAGGTGATTTATGCCGGTGTAACCTATTTGCTATTGATGACCGTATTTACTGCCATCAATCTCCCCTATTCTTCCTTGGGAGCAGTGATGACAGCTGATTCAATGGAACGTACAGAGTTGAACTCTTATCGCTTTATTTTTGCCTTTCTAGGGCAACTTATCGTAACTGGTACAGCACTTACTTTGGCAAAATATTTTGGTGGGGGTGATGATGCAAAAGGATATCAAATCACCATTATCCTTTTTTCCATTATCAGTTTCGCTTTATTCATGGTTACTTTTGCTACTACCAAGGAAAGGGTAGCTCCACCCAAAGAACAGAAAGAATCCCTAAAAGAAGATTTTAAGAATCTTTGGAAAAACAGGCCGTGGGTTATTCTCTTTTTTGTGGGAATTATTTCGTTTGTCATGTTTGCTTTGCAAAACTTATCTATTGCGTATTACTTCAAATATTACATTGGCAATGAAGAAAACGTACAGCTGTTTAATGTAATAGGTACGATTGCTTTAATTATTGCGATTCCATTTTCCAAATCTTTAGCAAAACGATTTGGTAAGCGCAATGTGTTTATCGCCAGCTCTTTAATTTCCGGCTTCTTTTGTATGCTTTTGTTTTTGCCTGGGGAGAAAAACCTGGTATCGATTTATATTCTGAACATACTTGCCAAAATGACTTATGCTCCGGCAGTCCCATTGTTATGGACTATGCTGGGAGATTCGGCTGATTACAGTGAGTGGAAAACCGGACGTAGGTCTACCGGACTGGTGTTCTCTGCTGCTACTTTTGCTCAAAAAGCAGGATGGGGTATAGGTGGTGCATTGGCAGGATGGTTTTTAGCCATCTTTCAATTTACGCCCAATGCTGAACAAACGGAAACTGCTATGACAGGTATTAAATTGATGATATCAGTAGTGCCCGGTTTGCTCTATATGTCTTGCGCGATCTTCCTGTTCTTTTACTCCATTGATAAAGATACTGCCTTGCAGATGCAAGCGGATCTGGAAAAAAGAAAGGTAGAGTCGTAAACAGGTCTTTTCATATCTAATAGACAGGTACTTCATAGCGGACATAAACCATTTTGAATGAGATGTAATTTCTGTGCTTTCTTAGGCTGTTTTACGGTTTCATGACCGAAAAGACACATAAGCTGATGTGAAAGACACGATAACTGAAGCAACAGTTATCGTTTATCAGTAATTTTATTTCATAATAAGAGGTTGTCTCATAACTCATTCTTCGTTCTGAGCCACCTAAGGAAGTTTTGTTTGTCTCCGTTTTACGAAAAAAAAGCAGAGCTTTTTTTCGTAAAACGGAGACAAACAAGATATTATTGGCTGGCAAAAAAGAACGAAGGGCTTTTGAGACGGCCATTTAAGATTTAGTCTTGCAGGTTTTTTAACCGTAAGACTGAAGTTTTGATGAAAAATGTTACTACTACAATCATGTTGAATACTCCTATAGCTCATTATCTCAGTAATGCCTGCATTAAGTTTATATGTTTGATGTGTGTGCTTTCTTTTACCCAATAGGTGATTGGGTAAAA